>JAHDDA010000098.1:4439-8798 GCA_020629595.1 Chitinophagales bacterium | reverse complement strand
CATAGTTTACACCCTTTCTCGCCAATCCAATTAAAGCAATGTAATCATTATAAATGCTGTTATTTAAAATTTGAGCCTGCATATAAAATGTAATTTGTCGTAAAATTAATGCAATGTGTCGCTTTTGTCAATTTTTTATGCAGAAACCCCACCATCAACAGGAATTGCCTGACCAGTAATAAAACTTGCTTTATCAGAGCAAATCATTAACATAACTTCAGCAATCTCTTTAGCATTGGCAAATCGTTTCATTGGAATTTGATTTTTAAGTTTTTCAGATAAACCTTCAGAAATGCTATCCATAAATTCAGGTTTAAACAAGTTGGTAACCGTAAAGGCTGGACAAATTGCATTTATTCTAATGTTTTTTCTTGCATATTCCATAGCGGCAGTTTTAGTCATTCCAACAACGGCGTGTTTGCTTGCTACGTAAGGTAAACTATTGGGTAAGCCACGTAAACCCGCAATAGAAGATGTGTTTAAAATAACGCCTTTGCCTTGTTTAAGCATTTGCTTAATTTCGTGTTGCATACACACAAAAATACTAGTGGAGTTTATGTTCATAACAGCATTAAAATTATCAAAATTTATATCAGTTGTACGGCTTGGAATACCTGAAATTCCAGCATTGTTTATAGCAATGTCTAAATGGTTGTATTCTCTAATAATGGTTTCAAACATTGAGTCAATAGAATTTTTATTGGCTACATCAACATAAATAAAACGTGCTTTACCTCCATTTTCAATAATCTTCATTTCAAGGTTTGCACCAGATTGCTCATCCTTATCGGCAATAATTACAGTTGCTTGTTCTTTGGCAAATAAAAATGCTGCTTCTTTTCCTATTCCAGAAGCAGCACCTGTAATTAACACTATTTTATTCTTAAATTCCATTGTATAAAAATAGGGAAATTATTCTTTACCGTTCCAAAAAAACAATTCGCCATTCATAAAATCTATTTTTATAATGTCTCCTTTAGAGATATTGCCACTTATAATTTTTTTAGATAATTGATTAATTAGTTCCTTTTGAATAATGCGTTTAATGGGTCTTGCACCAAATTGTGGATCAAAACCAATATCGGCTAAATAATTACTTGCTTCTTCAGAAATAGATAAATCTATTTCATTTTCAGTTAACCTTTTTTCCAATTGCTGTAATTGAATTTTGACAATGCTTTGCATATTATTTTTAGTCAAAGGTTGAAACATAATTGTTTCGTCAATTCTATTTAAAAATTCTGGTCTTATAATTTTTTTCAACAAATCAAAAACTTGAACCTTGGTTGTTGCTGCAATTGTAAATAAGTCGCCTTCTTCAACGTTTTCAAAATTTTCTTGAATAATATGCGAACCCATATTAGAAGTCATAATTATAACGGTGTTTTTGAAATCAACGGTTCGTCCTTTATTATCGGTTAATCTTCCATCATCTAATACTTGTAATAAAATATTGAACGTATCGGGATGTGCTTTTTCAATTTCATCTAACAATATAACGGAATAAGGCTTATTCCTAACTGCCTCTGTAAGTTGTCCGCCTTCGTCATAACCAACATAACCTGGTGCAGCACCAATTAGTCGAGAAACTGAATGTTTTTCTTGATATTCCGACATATCAATTCGTACCATTGAGCTTTCATCATCGAATAAATATTGTGCCAATGCTTTTGCTAATTCGGTTTTTCCAACACCAGTAGTGCCTAAAAATATAAAAGAACCAATTGGTTTGTTGGGGTCTTGTAAACCAGCTCTTGATCGGCGAATAGCATCTGCAACTGCTTCAATGGCTTGCGATTGTCCTACAACTCTTTTACTTAGTTCTGTTTCTAAATTTAGTAGTTTTTGTTTTTCTGTTTCCAACATTTTTTGCAAAGGAATATTTGTCCATTTAGAAACTACTTCAGCAATTTCTTCAGCAGAAATATCTTCTTTTATCATTCTGCTATTTTGATTTTGCTTAGTCAACTTAGCTTCTAATTGTAGAATTTCTTTTTCAGCCTCTTTAATTTTACCGTATCTAATTTCTGCAACTTTACCATATTCGCCGTTACGTTCCAATTGTTCTGCTTTTAGTTTTAATTGCTCAATTTTTTGTTTTTCTAACTGAATAGAATCCACAATTTCTTTCTCGTTTTGCCATTTTGCTCGCAAATTGTCTCTTTCCGATTTTAGTTCTGCCAATGATTTAGACAAAACTTCCATTTTTTCTAAATCATTTTCTCGTTTAATACCTTCAATTTCAATTTCAATTTGCATCATTTGTCGTTCAATCTGATCTAATTCTTCAGGAACTGAATCAATTTCTAAGCGTAGTTTTGCCGATGCTTCATCAATTAAATCAATAGCTTTATCGGGTAAAAATCTATCGGAAATATAACGATTAGATAATTTAACAGAAGCAATAATGGCTTCATCTAAAATGCGAACTTTATGATGTGTTTCATATTTTTCTTTCAAACCTCTAAGTATAGAAATGGAATCTTCGATACTGGGTTCGTCAATAAATACTTTTTGAAAACGGCGAGCCAATGCCTTATCTTTCTCGAAATATTTTTGATATTCGTTTAAAGTAGTAGCACCAACTGCTCTAAGTTCGCCACGTGCTAGAGCTGGTTTTAATAAGTTGGCGGCATCCATAGCTCCATCGGTTTTACCTGCACCAACCAAGGTGTGAATTTCGTCTATAAACAATACTGCTTCGCCATTCATTTCGGTTATTTCCTTAATTACAGCTTTAAGGCGTTCCTCAAATTCTCCTCTGTATTTAGCTCCAGCCATTAACATTCCCATATCAAGAGAAAAAATGGTTTTCGACTTTAAATTTTCTGGAACATCACCATTCACAATTCGATGAGCAATTCCTTCGGCAATGGCTGTTTTTCCTACGCCTGGCTCGCCCACTAAAATGGGGTTGTTTTTAGTTCTTCTTGAAAGAATATGCAATACTCTTCGAATTTCTTCATCTCTACCAATAACGGGATCTAACTTTCCGTTTCTTGCCATTTGGTTCAAGTTATTGGTATATCTTTCAAGCGACTGATATTGGTTTTCTGCATTTGCTGAATTTACTTTTTTCCCTCCACGAAGCGAAACAATGGCTTTTACCGTATTTTCTTTATTCATTCCAGCATCTAGTAGAATACGTTGAGCTGAGCTTTTAATTTCTAAAATTGCCAATAGTAAATGTTCAATTGAGGCAAATTCATCTTTCATTTCTTTAGCAATTGCCTGAGAACGAAACATTATTTGATTACCCGCTTGAGACATATATTGTTTGCTGGTATCTTTATTTTTGGGTAAAGATTGTATTTCTTTATCAATTATTAATTCAATAGTAGAAGTGTTGATTCCCACTTTGTTGAACAAATAAGGAAGCACTTTATCGTCGGCATCTAACATTGATTTTAAAATATGTATTGGCTCAATTAGTTGGTTTTGATTATTAAACGCAAAACCTTGAGCCGATGCCAAAGCCTCTTGAGCTTTTATTGTGAATTTATTTGGATTCATTTTTTAATTGTTAATGCTTAATAAATTACGATTGCTTATTTAACTATTAAACAACTAAAAAAGTGCCTTTATGTTTTTTTCGGAAAAAATGGCATTAAGTTGAGAGGTTTTCTGTCTTTTTGGCGGTTTTTTTGAAGGTAGAGCCGTAGCAATGCTACGGCTCTACTTTTTAAAATTAATCAGCTTACGCTACAATATTCACAATTTTACCTTTAACGTAAATAAAACGTTTAGGTGTTTTTCCTTCCGTCCATTTTAGTACAGTTTCATTGGCTAAAACTTGTGTTTCGGCATCGGCTTGTGCTAAATCTAAAGGTAAAGAAATTTTAGTACGCATTTTTCCATTTATCATTACTGGATATTCAAAAGCACTTTCTACCAAAATACTTTCATCGTGAACAGGGAATGTTGCGTGATGCACCGATGTTTTGTTACCTAATTTATGCCACAATTCTTCGGTAATGTATGGAGCAAAAGGTGCTAATAAAATAACCAATTGTTCTAAAATCTCACGCTTATTGCATTTTAATTTATCTAACTCGTTGGTACAAATCATAAATTCACTAACGCAAGTATTAAAAGCAAAACGCTCAATGTTTCCTGTTACCTTTTTAATGGTTCGGTGCAAAATTTTCATTTCAGCATCAGTAGCTTTTTTGTCTGAAACAGTAAAGCTATCGCCTTTATGGAACAAGCCCCAAAATTTACGCAAAAACTTAGAAACACCGCCAATACTTTGCATATCCCACGGCTTGTGTTGCTCAACTGGTCCTAAAAACATTTCAAACATTCGCAAAGTATCTGCTCCATATTTGTCAATTATTTTTAATGGATCAACGGTATTAT
>JAHDDA010000098.1:0-4339 GCA_020629595.1 Chitinophagales bacterium | reverse complement strand
CGCAAAGTATCTGCTCCATATTTGTCAATTATTTTTAATGGATCAACGGTATTATGCTTGGATTTTGACATTTTTTCAACCTCAGAACCACAGATGTATTTTCCATCTTCTAAGTCAAATTCAGCATTAGCAAATTCTGGTCGCCAATTGCGTAACGCCTCAATATCTAATACATCATTTTCAACTAAATCAATAGAAACATTGATAGGTGTTACTGCTTCAAAATCTGAAACTAATCCTTTAGAAATAAATTTATTTACATCTTCTTTTGAACGGTAAACCTTGCTCGAAACCCCTTGAATCATTCCTTGATTAACCAATTTCTTAAACGGTTCTTGTGTTGAAACCCAACCCATATCGTAGAAGAATTTGTGCCAAGTTCGAGAATACAATAAATGTCCAACGGCGTGTTCCGTTCCACCAACATATAAATCTACATTTTGCCAATAATTTTCAGCTTCTTTCGATACAAAAAACTCATCATTATCGGGGTTCATATAACGCAAAAAGTACCAAGAAGAACCAGCATAACCTGGCATTGTATCCGATTCTCTAAACTGTCCATCAACCTCAATCCACTCTGTTAATTTAGATAAAGGAGATTTTCCATCATCGTTTGGTTTGAAATTATCTGTTTTAGGCAATTCCAAAGGCAAAGTATCTTCGCTTAATGGAATGGGCAAAGCTTCGTTTCCTTCTGTATTGTAAACAATTGGAAACGGTTCGCCCCAATAACGCTGACGACTAAAACCAGCATCACGTAAACGATAATTTATCTTTCCTTTTCCAATTCCTAAATCCTCAATTCGTTTGTTGGCTTCCAAAATGGCATCAGGCACTTCCATTCCATTCATAAAGTCAGAATTAATCATAATTCCTTCTTTATCGTGGCGTGTTGAGCCTGGATAATTCGATTTATCAATTACATCAATTATTGGAATACCAAATTTATCGGCAAAGGCATTATCTCTATCATCATCTGAAGGAACAGCCATAATTGCACCCGTTCCGTAGCTTGCCAAAACATATTCAGCAATATAAATTGGCACAGGCTCGCCATTAAATGGGTGTTTTGCATACGCACCCGTAAAAGCACCTGTTACTTTCTTCACTTCCGATTGGCGCTCCAAATCTGAACGAGAATTTACGTATTTTAGATACTCTTCAATTTCCCCCTTTTGCTCATCTGTTGTAATTTTTGCTACCAATTCGTGTTCTGGAGCTAAAACCATAAAAGTTACGCCAAAAATGGTATCTGGGCGAGTGGTGAAAATTTCAAATTTATGTTCTGTATCAATTATATCGAACCACATAGAAGCACCGTGTGATTTTCCAATCCAGTTGCGTTGTTGTTCTTTCAAAGATTCAGTCCAATCAACTGTATCTAAATCGTTAATTAAACGCTCGGCATAAGCCGTTGTACGCAAAAACCACTGACGCAATTTACGCTTTTCAACTGGGTGTCCGCCTCGTTCCGAAACCCCATCTTTTACTTCATCGTTTGCCAAAACTGTTCCCAAAGCTGGGCAATACCATATATCTGCAAATGCTTGGAACATTAAGCGGTAATTCATCAATGCTTTTTGTTGCTCTTCTTCGTTTTTGGCTTTCCATTCTTCAGCTGTAAAACTCAACTCTTCTGTTCCTGAAGCCTGTAAATTGTTTGTTCCATTTGCTTCAAAATGAGCAATTAAGGTATCAATACTTTCTGCTTTATCGGTTTTTTGATTGTACCAACTTTTAAACATTTGTACGAAAATCCATTGCGTCCACTTGTAATATTTGGGGTCGCTGGTGTTTACTTGGCGTTTCCAATCGTAATTAAAACCTATACTTCTCAATTGATTTTTGAAGTATTTTATGTTTTCATTGGTAGTAGTTTCTGGGTGTTTCCCTTGCTGAATAGCATATTGTTCAGCTGGTAAACCAAAAGCATCGAAACCCATTGGATGTAAAACATTAAAACCTGTTAACGCCTTGTAACGTGCGTAAATATCTGAAGCAACATAACCCAACGGATGCCCTACGTGAAGCCCCGAACCCGATGGATAAGGGAACATATCTAAAACGTAGTATTTGGGTTTGTCAGAATTATTATCAACGTGGTAAGTGTCGTTTTCTTCCCACCAAGATTGCCATTTTTCTTCTATTTCTTGAAATTTGTAGTCCATTTTTTATTTAGTGATTAGTTGTTTGTGAATTGTGATTAGGTGCGTTTTTTTTGAAGTATTACTTCATTCGTGTAAATGTTTTGGTTTAGCAAGAAGTTCGTAATTCGTGAATCGGTTTTGTTTTATTGTTTGTTTATTTGTTAAAAATGTTCAATTCTATTCAAAACGTGATTCGTGATTTGATTTTGATAGATGTTAGTGATCAGATGATAGATGAGCTTTCGCTTCATCCCAAAGTTTGTCCATTGCTTCTAAATCCATACCAACTAAATCTAAATTGCGTTCTTTAGCCATTTTTTCCATTAACTGAAAACGGGCAATAAATTTTTGATTGGTTGATTCTAATGCTCCTTCTGGATCAACTTTTATAAAGCGTGCATAATTTGAAAGTGCGAATAAAACATCACCAAATTCTTGATTTATTTCTTCTTGGTTTTTAGTTTCAACAGCTTCTTTCAGTTCATTTAATTCTTCAACTACCTTATCCCAAACTTGCTCTTTTGTATCCCATTCAAAGCCAATTTTTTTAGCTTTCTCTTGAATGCGCAACGATTTTGGTAAGGCAGGTAATGATTTTGGAACGCCTTGTAAAGCCGATTTCTTACCCTTTTCTTTCAGCTTAATAGCTTCCCAATTTCGCAAAACCTCTTCTTCTCCATCAACTTTGGTATCGCCATAAATATGCGGATGACGACGAATTAGTTTTTCGCATAAATCGTTGATTACATCAGCAACATCAAATGCTTGTTTTTCTTCTCCAATTTTTGAATAAAATACAATGTGGAGGAGTAAATCGCCTAATTCTTCTTTTACTTCCGCAAGGTCATTTTTTGTAATTGCTTCAACCAATTCATAAGTTTCTTCAATGGTTAAAATCCGAAGCGTTTCCATAGTCTGCTTTCTATCCCACGGACATTGCTCTCTCAAATCGTTCATTATTCCCAAAATGCGTTCAAATGCTTCGATTTTTTGTTTGGTTGAATTCATACTGCAAAAGTAAGTTTTTGATTTATGAATTGTTTAGAAAAAGAAGAATTGATGTTTTTATCCTTGATTTAGTTTAATAGATGTGGATTTCAATCTATTTGATTAAATGATTTTTAAGATTTAAACCCATTCTTCTTAGAAAGTTATTTTAATTTATTTTCTACAAACCTTTCCGCTGTTGCAATATAGTTATGTAAAAAAACATCTTCTTCTAAAAAAGGAATTTCTTGCCTGATTTGTTTGTAAAGGTCTTCGGTTGAGTTAGCGATTAATGGTAGTTTTAAGTCCAAGTTTTCAAATTGCAATTTGCGTAAATCTAATGCCTGACAAGTGTTTATTAAGTGAATAGCTACTATTTTCTTTACATTTTCTAAAATTTCTAAAGCCTGACGACCAGCAATGGGTCCCATACTGACGTGATCTTCTTGGTTGTTACTTGTTGGTATAGAATCAGCACTTGCGGGATGCACTAAAACTTTATTTTCAGAAACTAAGCCAGCCGCCACATATTGTGTAATCATTGTACCTGAATTAAGCCCAGCTCCATTAATTAAAAAAGCAGGTAATCCGTAATTATGATGATTGTCAACTAATTTAGCTATTTGACGTTCTAAAATATTTCCAATTTCAGCAATGGCTAATTTCAAATAATCTAAAACTAAAGCAACTGGTTGCCCGTGAAAATTTCCACCTGAAACAACTTGATTGTCTTCTACCAAGATAATTGGATTGTCAACTACTGCATTCAACTCATTTTGAATAACATTTTTAGCGTGATTAAGTGCTTCTAAACTTGCACCAAAAACCTGAGGAATACAACGCAAAGAATAACTATCTTGTGGTTTTGCTTTTTCAATAGAAAATTCAATAAACTTTACCCATTTTAATGGTACATCTTTCTTTGCTTTTTCGGAAAGACTTATACTTTTTCCTTTAATAATTAAATTTATCTCATCTTGCAATGTAGTAGTCCAAGATTTTAATATTTTTTGTGGAATTAATTGAAGTAAAGTTTTAGCACTAATACCAAATATTTCCGACTCATATAAAATGGAATTTATGCTAATATTTACATTTTCTTGACCCTGATGCTTTCTTAGTTTATGAATTTGTGGATGAAATGATTGCTTTCTTGCTCCAAGTGCTTCATAAGTTATGCAAGAAGATTTTAAAGCAATATT
>JAHDDA010000097.1:7286-8836 GCA_020629595.1 Chitinophagales bacterium | reverse complement strand
ACTCTTTGTAAGCAATACTTATTTTAGCAGAAAAGTCTGCATCTGAAATTCCACCATAAGCCTCTGCAACATTTGCTCCAATTGAAGTACCTGAACGCATTATTTGCTTTGCAATGATAAATTCTTTCTTTTCTATTAAGAACTTGTACAGTTTTACTATTCGAATAGCAAAACTATAAGCCTTATCATAAGCAACCTTACCTTTCATAATTATTTCGATTTTACAAATTGATAGATGGTAGATGGCGGATGTTAGATGTAATTACCTTGGTAATTCCGAAATATCTGGTAAATAGTTACAGTGATATTTTCCAACTAAAACACCATTTTTCACCACCATAACACCTGGGTTTGAACGGTTCATTGTTTTTATTGGAACGGCATCTAAACTGTTAAAAGTGTATAAACCTTCAGCATATTCGTTGGCAATTTCTGCTCCCGAGCTTAAACCTAAAACATCCATACCTTGTGCTTTAGCTTGTTTTACCAATGAGTTTACCTTTTTAAATCCTTCTTTATCACTTCCTTTAGGGTCGGGTGAGGTAATCCATAAGGTTGTTCCTTTTTGCAAGTCTAAAATATCTGCTTGAATTTCGTCACCATTTTCATTTACAACAATAAAATCTTTGCATTTTGGTAATTCTGGCTCTCTTATTACTTTATCAACTCTATCTACGAATTTCCACCCTTCCTTTGAGAATTTAGAATATTCTGCTGATGGAACATCATTCATTTTTTCACCATCTTTCTCCAATATGTAAACAATTTCAACTTCACCTGGATCTAAGCCAATATCGGAAGCACAATCATTCAAATTTGTTCCTACTTGGTACGCTCTAAAATCCACAATTGGTAAGTGCGTTACATTTCTAAAAGTGAACCAAGTAGCTCCTAAACTTAGTAAAACAGTTGCTATGGCTGGTATGGTTTTATTTATATTTGAAGAATGCAAAAAGCCGTATAATAATGCCGTTAAAGTCATTGTAATAACAATTACACTATTTCCAGTTATTTGATAATTGAAAAATGCGAAAATTTGCCATATCGTAAATAAAACCGTGAAGATAAAAAACATATTCAAAGACTTCTTATCAAGTTTTTCTTTCAAATATCCACGCATAAACCACAAAGGCAATAACATTACCGATAAGAAAACATCTTTCCAGAAGGTTTGTGCCGGTTTTAGCTTAATAAAATCACCAAAACAACCACAATCGGTTACTTTTCCTGTGGTTAAGGTAAATCCTGTTAGGAAGGTAAAAAACACAATCATTCCAAACATCAATAACCACGAAATATTAAAGAAAGAACCAAATAAAAAGGCAATTCCTAAAATAATTTCTAAGGCACACATAAAAATTGAAATTTCTAAAGAAAGGCTTGCTGAAAGTTCCCACAATGAATTTAAAGCAGGAAAATACTCAGTAAAAACCATAAAATATTCTTCCATTTTAATAGCTGTTCCTTTGGGATCTATTGCTTTTACTGTACCCGAAAATATAAAGAAAACGCCAATTGCGTATCGTAAAAAATGTGCAAATGCTTTCATT
>JAHDDA010000097.1:5146-7186 GCA_020629595.1 Chitinophagales bacterium | reverse complement strand
AAAGGATAAAATTAACAATACTTTCATAATTTTAAAGCAAATTAAGGATTGGATTTACGTTTTTTAGAGTTTCTGAAGCTATGATTAAAAAAAATTGTTAAGCACTTTAAAATTAGCCCTATTTTTGTACTCGTTTTTGAAAATGGAGTGTCTAAACTCCGAAAATATTAATTAATTTTTTGGTTACAAACGAACCCACAACTTATAGAAAATGAGAATTTGAGAAAATGAGATTTTGAGAAAACTACTTTTATTTCAGAAATCTCACAATCTCGTGTCTAAGTTTCTCATATTCTAAAGAAAGGGGTGCTTAAAAAATGGCAAAATGAAACAAGTAGTTATTAAACAGTTACAACAACTTTTGGAAGGAGAACAAAGCAATGGTTTAAAGAGAAAAGTTAACGGTTTAAAAAAAGAATTCAGAACTTTAGTAGATGAAAGAAAAAAGCAACATCGACAGGCGTTTTTAAATGCAGATGGAGATATTGCCGACTACCGAGGATTTAAAGATCCACTTGATGACCAGTTTTATGGTTTAGTGAATAATGCAAATGAAAAAATTGCCATTGAGGAGCAAGAAGCAAAAAAACGTCAACGTTTAATACTTCAAGATAAGAAAAACATTATTACTGAATTGCAAGAAATGGTTGATACCGTAGCTGTTGCCGATGTTAGCAAAGGTTTTGATGCTTTAAAAGTAATTGAAGATAAGTGGAAAAAATCGGGTAGAGTTTTTGGTGAAGAAAGTGATGATTTGTATTTCAAATATAAACACCAAAAAGATCGTTTTTTCCATATTGTGAACATCAATGGCGAAATGCGTTCTGCTGATTTTTCAAGAAACTTGGAAGTAAAACAAGACATTTTGGCAAAATTAGAAGAATTAAAAGCTTCTGGACAGCCAGCTACAAGCCCAGATGTAATGCGACAGTTAAAAAAATTGAATTTAGAATGGCGTAACTCTGGACCAGTTGAACGTGCTTTACGTGATGATGTTTATGGAAAACATCGTGCTTTAAATGAGTTTTTTGGTGTTCAGATTGAAGGAGCAAGAGCTGAGAGAAACCAAAATTCACAAGAAAACTTAGTCGCAAAAATTGCTCTTTGTGATAAAGTAAATGCCGTAAAATTTGAAGAATTAGCTTCGGCAAAGGCTTGGAATGAAAAAACACAAGAAATTTTAGCTATTCAGCAAGAATGGAAAACAATTGGCTATTCAGATGAAAATGAAACCGTTTGGCAGGCATTTCGTCAGTGCGTAGATAAGTTTTTTGAAGGTAAAAGAACTTTCTTTGAAAACTTAGATAGTATGCGTGAAGAAAACGCTGTTAAAAAAGCTAAATTAGTAGAAGATGCTGAAAAAATGGTTGATAGTGAAGATTGGAAAAACACAACTGATTATTACATAAACCTACAGAAACAGTGGAAAGCAACTGGTCCAGGACCAAGAGAAAAAGATAATGAGCTTTGGGAGCAGTTTAGAGGTGCTTGTAATAAGTTTTTCGATGCTAAAAAAGAGTTTTATTCTAACAAAGATGAAATTTATGCTGAAAACTTAGTTCAAAAAGAAGCATTGATTGAGCAAATTGAAGCTTTACAATTGACTGGAAATACGCAAGAAGATTTTGTAACTATGCGTAAATTCTTTAGCGATTGGAATGCAATTGGATTTGTTCCGATGAATAAAAAAGACGAAATTTATCAACGCTACAAAGATGCCTGCGATGCTAAATTTGACCAATTAAACGCTAACAAAGACGAACAACGTAAAATGCGTGTTGAAGCGGAGTTAGATGAAATAATGAAGTCGGATAATGCTGAATTTTTATTACAACGCAAAAAAGACAACTTGCGTTTTGATATTGATAAAGTAAGTAACGAAATTGCTCAAATTGAAAATAATATGGGCTTTTTCAGAGGCAATACCAATATGTTAGCTGATTACGCAAAGCAAATTGAAAACAAGAAAAGACGTAGAGTTGAATTAGAAAAAGAATTGCGTGATTTACCAACTTCGCCATTCGCAGAAGCTGAAGAAGC
>JAHDDA010000097.1:3517-5046 GCA_020629595.1 Chitinophagales bacterium | reverse complement strand
CTTAATTTTAAGTTATTAAGTCCTAAAATTACTGATAGATGTTAGATGATAACTGATAGATGATTTAGATGAAAATACTAATAATAGGACAAGGATTAGCTGGTAGTGTTTTGGCACACCAGCTTTTTTTTACGCATCAAATCAAGGATTTTACCATTGTAGATAATGGGCATTATAATGCTACAAAAGTTTCGAGTGGAATAATGAACCCTGTAACTGGGCGAAGAATTGTAAAAACCTGGCAATGTGAAACGCTTTTTCCTTTAGCTGTTGATTTTTACAATAAAATTGGAACTGAGTTAAACGCTAATTTCATTGAAGAAAAAGAAATAATCCGTTTTTTTGAAAGCACCAAAGAGTACAACGATTTCACCATAAAATCTGCTGAAAAAGCCTACAAAAAATATATAAAAGAAGAACAAAACCCCAAAGAAGCTCAACTAATTGACAATAATTTTGGTGCTGGGAAAATTGCTGGTGCTTATGTTATAAATACGAGTTTGTTTCTTGAAAAATCGAAACAATTTTTTATTGAAAACAATAATTTTATTGAAAATAACTTTTCTTTCAATGAAAATTTTAAAGTTTCAGAAAATGAAATTATTTGGAATAATGAAAAATACGATAAAGTAATTTTTGCAGAAGGTTATAAAGCTGTAGAAAATCCATATTTTGGTTATTTACCTTTCAGACCAGCAAAAGGCGAGGTTTATATAGCCAAAATTGAACAATTACCTCAAGAAAGAATGATTAAGAAAGGGATATTTTTTATGCCCTTAGGAAATCATACTTTTTGGGTTGGTTCTACTTATGTAAACAACGATTTAAGTTTAGAAGCAAGCGAAAAAGGGATTTCCATTTTAAATGAAAAAATTGAAAAGGCAATTGGTAATTTAGCCTTTTCAATTGAACGCATTGATATTGGTATTCGACCTGCAACAAAAGACCGCCGACCATTTTTGGGGGTTCATTCAAAGCATAAAAATGTATTTATTTTTAATGGTTTTGGTACAAAAGGTGTTTCGCTTTCGCCTTGGGCAAGTGAGCAGTTTTGCGATTTTTTATTGAATAATGAAACTTTAAATGAGGAAATTGATGTTAAACGATTTGTAAAAAGTTAATGCATTAAATTTAAGATAAAGAATGGAACATATACAACTACCTGCCATATATATAAAATGTATGATTACAGCTATGCTCATATTTATTGTGGCAATATTTTATAACTACAGTAAGTATGAAGCTGTTAAAATAGAAGATGAAATATCATTGATGTATGCCCGAAAATATACATTCTCAGCAATACGAGGAAACCCAGTTTATTTTGATGACTATAAATATTTGACAAATTGCAAACTAATAAATTATCCTTGCGACTTCAGTTATTGGCAAGATAATGCCGATAGAAAAAACTATGAATTAAGGGACTTAATACTTCCATTTAAAATTTCAAAGGAAAAGAATAGTGACCTGTTAATTGTTTATAAAGCCAATTGTAAACTTGAGTTTTTAATAGAGTTTTAAAACCT
>JAHDDA010000097.1:0-3417 GCA_020629595.1 Chitinophagales bacterium | reverse complement strand
TCAATATTCCCCACAGCAACTTCCAATTCAAGCAGTTTATTCCTAGCTTCTTTTATTGATTTTATATGTTCAAAAGCAACCGAAAAGTGTTTGGTTGTTTGGCTCATTTTACAATCTCGGCGTTGCATTAAAGCACTCATTAAACGGCTATATATAGGCGATTCATAATACCTCGATTCGTGGTTGGCAGGGAAGAAACATCGAATTTTGCCGTTTTTTAACACCAAACGTTCAAAGCCTAATTTTGTAGAAATCCATTTTAAACGCACACCATAAATTAGCTCATTTACTTCGCTTGGCAATGATCCAAAACGATCAATTAAATCGTTTTTAAATTTAAGTAAATCTTCTTCTTTTTCAATATTATTTAATTCTGCATAAAGGCTCATTCGTTCATTTACATTATTCACATAATCGTTCGGAATAAGCAAATCTAAGTCTGTATCAATTTGTGTATCGGTTACAAATCGCATCTCCGACTCTGCATTTTCTTGAGCTTCAAAAACTTCTCTAAATTCTGTTTCTTTCAACTCTAAAATGGCTTCTTTCAGTATTTTTTGGTAGGTTTCAAAACCAATATCAGATATAAAACCACTTTGTTCTGCCCCTAAAATATTTCCTGCTCCACGAATATCCAAATCTTTCATTGCAATATTAAAACCACTTCCTAAATCGGCAAATTGCTCAATAGTTAAAAGCCTTTTTCTTGAATCTTCGGGTAAACCATAAACAGGCGGAGAAATTAAGTAACAAAATGCTTTTTTATTACTTCGCCCTACCCTACCACGCATTTGGTGCAAATCGGATAATCCAAAGTGGTGAGCATTGTTAATTATCATTGTATTGGCATTTGGAATATCTAAACCTGCTTCAATAATATTGGTAGAAACCAAAACATCAAATTCTCCTTTTTCAAATTTAAACATTTGATCTTCTAACTTTTTATTATCCATTTGCCCGTGTGCTGTTCCCACATCAATATCGGGGCAAAGGCGTTTTAACATTGCCGCCATATCTATTAAATCTCGCACCCTGTTATGTACAAAAAACACTTGTCCACCTCTGTAAACTTCGTAAGTAATAGCATCTCTTATTTTTTCAGAATTAAATTGAATTAACTCAGTTGTAACGGGCTGTCGGTTGGGCGGTGGTGTGCGTATAATAGATAAATCTCTGGCACTCATTAACGAAAATTGTAGGGTTCGTGGAATAGGTGTTGCTGTTAAAGTTAGCGTATCAACATTTACTTTCATATTTCGCAGTTTCTCTTTTACGCCAACACCAAATTTTTGTTCCTCATCAATAACTAATAAGCCTAAATCTTTAAATTTTACAGTTTTACCTGTCAGTCCGTGTGTTCCAATAATAATATCAATTTTTCCTTCAGCTAACTTTTCTAAAGTTTCACGTTTTTGTTTTGCCGTTTTAAAACGATTTATATAATCAATAGTACAAGGATAATCTTTTAATCTTTCGGTAAAAGTTTTAAAATGCTGAATGGCTAAAATGGTAGTTGGCACTAAAACAGCCACTTGTTTTCCATCAACAACGGCTTTTGCTGCTGCACGAATGGCAACTTCTGTTTTTCCAAAACCAACATCGCCACAAACCAATCTATCCATTGGGTTTTCGGCTTCCATATCTCTTTTTACAGCTTCCGAAGCCTTGTGTTGGTCGGGTGTATCTTCGTAAATAAACGATGCTTCTAAGGCAATTTGCAAATAAGAATCGGGAGAATACGAAAAGCCTTTAGAGCCTTTACGTTTGGCATATAAGGTAATTAAATCTGCAGCAATATCTTTTAACTTTCGCTTCGTTTTGCGTTTTAACTTTTGCCAAGTATCAGAGCCTAACTTATTGATTTTAGGTACTTTACCTTCTTTTCCTACATACTTTGCCACTTTATGTAATGATTGAATACTTACATACAACAAATCGTTGTCTCTGTAAATCAATCGCATTGTTTCTTGCTTTCTACCATTAATATTTAAGGTTTCTAAACCAGAAAACTTACCAATTCCATGGTCAATATGGGTTACATAATCGCCTGGTTGTAGGTTGCGTAATAGGCGAATGCCCATTGCTTTATTCTTAGAAAAAGCCTGCTTAATATTGTATTTATAATAACGGTCAAAAATTTGGTGATCGGTGTAGCAAGCCAATTTAAGTTCGTGATCTACAAAGCCAGCCGAAACTGCCCCAACTATGGCGTTGTAGTTCATTGGAAAATCGTTATCTTGAAATATATTTTGAAAACGTTTTATTTGCCTTGTTGCCGAAGTGAGTATAAAGTTTTGATAACCGCTGTTGTGATTGTGGGTTAAATCTTCAGAAAGCATATCAAATTTTTTCTGAAATGGAGGTTGTGGACTTGCCTCGTATTCAATTATTTCTCCTTCAAAAGTGCTTGATGAACCAAATTCTACCAAGTTAAACTCTACTACTTTTCTTATTAGCTCTTCTGCACTTAAAAAAGCGTGATTTTCTTTACTTTCAAAAATTGGATTGTTATGCAAACTTTCATCTACTTGTGATTCATCCCAATTGTCAATCAACTTTAAGGCTTTTTCATAACATTCATCTACCAAACCTCGTAAAGCAATCGCATCTTTTATCCAAATAGTTGTATTGTCTGGTAAAAGGTTCAGCAAATTTGTTTTTTCACCACTTGAAAATTCTGTCTGAATATTGGGAACAATAGTAATCTGCGAAATTTTTTGTTTCGATAATTGGGAAACCGCATCGAATGTACGAATAGACTCTACTTCATCGCCAAACAATTCTATTCGGTAAGGCATATCATGACCAAAAGAGAAAATATCAACTATTCCTCCACGTACCGAAAACTGACCTGGTTCATATACAAAATCGGTTGCTTCAAAACCTACTTCAACCAATAATTCAATAATAAAATCGAGGTCAATTTCTTCGTTAATTTTAAACTTAATAATATTGGCTTCGAGTGCCTGAATATTGACTACTTTTTCAAATAGTGCTTGTGGGTAAGTTACCAAAATTTCGCCCGTTGTAACCGAGTTCATTAATTTGCTTACGGTTTCGGTTCGTAGTAAAACATTACTTTTATTGATGGCATCAAGGTAGCCTGGCTTCTTAAACGAATCGGGGAAAAATAAAATATCTTTTTTGTGAAGAATGGTTTTTAAATCGTTGTGAAAATAGGCGGCAGTTTCTTTATTATCTAAAATTACCAAATGCGTTTGTGGTTGCACTTTAAAAGTAGCCGCTGTAACAAAGGCTTCCATTGCTCCCATTAAGCCTTTCAAAAAATGACGGCTAATAATTGGTTCTTCTAAATCTTGAGCTAGTCTTTTTGTTCTTGAATCTGCTTCGTAATAGCCTAAAATTTCGTTGATTTCCATAGATTACAAAGGTAACGATAGGGTTTTATTTTTGTTT
>JAHDDA010000096.1 GCA_020629595.1 Chitinophagales bacterium | reverse complement strand
AAAACTCTTATGCCAGAATAGGTTTCTTGAGCTACATTTGTTAGCTCTGAAAGTTGAGCTTGTATAGCTTCGCTTTTTTTGTTAATAATTGAATTTACATAAAAAATAGAAATTGATAAAATTGGTAATGGTATTAAAACATACAATGTCATTTCTACACTTACACTTAACATTGCACTTATTACCATAATTAACATAATGCTCAAATTAGAAGCATACATAACTGCTGGTCCTAAATACATTCTTACTCTTGCAACATCTTCGGTAGCCCTCGACATTAAATCGCCTGTTTGGTTTCTTTTGTAAAACGCCCTGTCTAGCAATTGGTAATGATTATAAATCTCATTTTTAAGGTCAAACTCTATTAAACGAGACATAACAATTACTGTTTGCCTTATAAAAAACATAAAAGTTCCTTTAGTTAAGGCTAATAATAAAACTGTAACCCCAAACATTAACAATGCCCAGCTAAAGTTTTCATAAAACGGACTTTGAAGAGAAAAGCCCTCTAATAAATAATAGTAGGTGATATTATCTTTTACTAAATCAAAGGCATTTCTAATTACCTGTGGCGGGTATATTCCTGCAATGTTTGAACCAACTACAAACAACAATCCTAAGATTACTCTCCATTTGTACTTCCAAAAATATTTATTGAGTCTTTTTAATTCATTCATAAAAGAAAAAGGAAATTTTAACAAAGTTACTTATTTGAAAAATGAAGTATTAGAAATTTTAAGTTTAACTTTGCATTTCTTTAAACATCGGTCTTTTACAATATGTTCAATAGGCGTTATTTACGAATTAAGGTAATGCAATCTTTATATAGCAAATTACTAAATTCTGACTCAATAGATTCAACCTTAAAAAAGCAACTTCAAAACAGAGTATTTGACGCTTGGAAATTATACATAATTCAGCTTCACACTATAGCAAGAGTTTGTGCTGAGGCTGAAATTTACCACGAAAACCAACTTAATAGACACATTAAGGTAATGAACGAAGAACTTGTTTCTCTAAAGATTTTGAGAAACAAATTTGTTTCTGGAACATTAGACTCTAATTCTTTTAATAATATTCTTGATGAAAATAACTTAAGAAATATTATTCCTAATGAGACCATAAAATTATTATTTCAGCAATTACTTAAAAAAGAGTACTTCATTAATTACAACAATCCTAATGAAGAAAAAAATGATAGTGAGTATAGAATAATTCACAACATTTTTAAAAAGCTATTACTCAAAAGTGATTTATTTATATCTAATATTGAAGAAAACTTTATAGGCTGGACTGATGATGCACAACTTGTTATTAAAGCTATTAATAAAACCATAAAAAGTTTTTTTGAAAAAGGAGAGGTAAGTTTAACTAATGTAATGCCTCCTATAAATTGGAATGAAACCAATGAATATCTTTCAGAGTTTTACTTAAAAGTAGTTGCTGAAGATGATGAATTGGAAACCCTAATAGACCCAATATTAAAAAACTGGGACCCTAACAGATTAAATGTTACTGATCATTTGTTGCTAAAAATGGCTGTTACCGAATTTTTATATTTTCCTTCTATACCTGTAAAAGTAACTATAAACGAATATATTGAAATATCTAAATTGTACAGTACACCAAAAAGTAAAGACTTCATAAATGGCGTTTTAGATAAACTTTTGAAGCAATTACAGAAAGAAAAACGCATAAAAAAAATAGGTAGAGGACTTATAAATTAACTAATTACTTAAAAATAAAAAATGTCTCCAGAAATAGTTCAAATGTTATTGTTTGCAGCCATAGGCTTAGTATTTTGGTTGCTAATTTTACGCCCACAAACCAAAAAAATAAGAGACGAACAAACTTTTAAATTAGGTGTTCAAGAAGGTGAAAAAGTGGTTACTACTGGTGGTATTCATGGAAAAGTAATTGCTGCTGATGATTTTACAGTTACTATAAATATTGGAAAAGGCAACAATGTAAGAGTTGAAAGAAGTGCTATTTCAATGGATATGACAAATGCTTTACGTGATAGAAAGAGTAAGAGTTAATTTTCTCTTTTAATTGTTTCCATAATTTTTATAACATCGATGAAATCGCACATTAAACCAACGGATTTCATAAGGTAGCCCTCTTTTCATTTTATTGTGTGTAATATGAGGAAATGGCGATAATAGTTGTTCATATTCAGCGTTTTTAACAATATAGGTTTCTGCTCCTGTTTGCATTCCCCCCATAGAAACTTCGGTATATGTTGTTTTATCTCGCAAGGTGTCTTCTCTTTCTTGAATATAGGCTGCGTGTTTTCTATCTTTATAGGTTTCTGAGAATCTAATTGCAAATTTTTCTGGTAATTTTTCATCTTGAGAGAAAGATTTTTCAAAAATTAAATAATCTTCTGTATCTAAAACTATTGAATTATCTATTTCTAAGTTTGCATTCAAAAAATATCCAGATTTATCTCCATTTATTAGTTTTTTTGAATCTCTTGAGTGCATAAAGTAAACCTTAGAAAAATCGTAGTGTTTGTTAAATGCATCAATAATTTGTTTGGTTTCTTGCTCAACTTCTTTTTCTAATCTTTTGGCTACTTTTTCTTGTCCTAAATCTCTATATTTTTGTATTCTTTTGTCTTTAGATTTAATTTTTACAATTAAAGCCCCATTTTTTAAAAGATTAATATACCTTATAGTTTCATTAACCTTAAACTCATATAAAGACATTTCAAAAGCGTCTTGTTCAGATTTTTTTTCTTTCTTAGATTTATTCTTTTTATCAAAATTTTTATTTTCATTTTGTGCAAAAGAATATTCACAGACAAAACATAAAGAGACAACAATATAAAGTAAATACTTAAACATAGTTTTAAAGAAATTAAACATAAAAAAAGCGTTACAAAAAGCAACGCTAATTAATAGATTTGTACATTAATAAGTTACATAGACTCGGCAACTACTTCTTTTACTTCAGGAATCATTCGTTTCATCATACTTTCAATTCCTGCTTTTAAAGTTACCGAACTAGAAGGACAACCAGAACATGCCCCTTGCATACCTAAGGTTACAATTCCTTCATTGTAATCTCTAAACACAATTGAGCCTCCATCCATTTCAACGGCTGGCTGTACATATCTTTGCAGTAAATCCTTAATTTTAGCCACAATGGGTGAATCATCTTCAGCATTAGCCACTTCCTCTACCCTTTTCTCTTCAACAATTGCCTCATTTACAATCGCTTTTTCCGATTCTAGATAATCTTTAATAAATTGCTTAAAGTAAGGCACTAACTCATACCAATCTGTCAGTGGGTCTTCTTTACCAATGGTTATAAAATTATTGGCAATAAAAACAGTTTTAACACCCCCAGCTTTAAACAAAGCATCAGCAAAATCAGATTGCCCTTCAACACTTTCTGCATTTGGAAAGTCAATGGTTTTACGAGCATACAACATTCTATTTGTAACAAATTTCATTTGTTCAGGGTTAGGTGTCGATTCTTGATAAATACTAATTACACTTTTAACTTCAGACATTTTCGGCTTTTTAATATTTGCAGTACAAATTTAGGGCATTTCAGCTTTCAATTCGTTAATTATTTCCCAAATTAAGTTTATTTCATATCCTTTTGTTTGAAGATAATAAACTGTTTTTTGAACTCTAACTGGCAATTCATATTTTTCTGTTTTTATAAACTTCTTGTTTGCTAGTTCTTTTAGACTTAGTAAATATGTATCGGCATTTATTTCTTTTAATGCTTCGTTTATAAAAGTATTGGAAATTTTTTTCTCTTTCAGCTTTTTTCTAATTAAAATTTTACCCCAAGATTTATAATTGTGCTTTCCTCTTACAAAAGAACAAGCAAATCTAAAATCATCAATAAATCTTTCGTTTCTTAAAAAATCAATTAATCTGTTAGTTTCATCTTGGGTTAACTCCCACTCCTTTGCTTTTTCTTCTATTTCAAAGGTACATCTTTCTTGATAAGCACAATATTTCATAGCTTTACCAAGTGCCTCTTCGTAAGTCAACGCCTTTTTTTTCTTTTTTTGAAACATAAATTTCAAAAGATTAAATATTAGCTAATTCCCACTTAATATTAATGCGTGCTTGTTTTTCGTAATCGGAAAATTGAGGAAGTCTAAAAATTTTTTCCGATTCTAACATCCTACTTAAAATTGCCTTTCTACCTTTGGCAAATAGTGGATTTGGCACAAAAGAATATTCTTTTTTAATGTTTTGAGCATACATTTCATACTCAAATTCTGTAACTCCTAAAATACTTAAATCTGCATCTAAAAATAATGATACATCAAAAAACTCTGCAGGTTCAATATTAAAATGATCTTTAGTTTTTAAAATAAAGTATTTAGTTAATTCTATTTCAACCTCTGCAATGCCTGCTTTTTTCATATGCTTTTCAGCTAAAGCAGCACTTTTCTCCTCATTTTTTTTAGAAAACTGGCTTTGAATGGCATCGTGGTAAAAAGCCGCCCAACGCAAGGCATTTATATTTTCAATTTTATCGGTAAATTTATCAAAAGTGCTTAATATATCAAGAATATGATACCAATTATGGTATTTTCTGGATGCGTTACTGTATTTCTTGTCTAATACTTTAAAGAACTTCTTAGATAAGTCTTCCTCAACCTTATTAAATTTCATTAATTTAGACCACCTCCACGAAATCTCTCTAAATGTTTCATCTTTTAATCTAGACACTTAAAATAGTTTGTTTCAACATCAATATTAAAGAATTTTGAAATATAATTATTAGTTTGTGTATGCTTAATTTTGAAAACAACAAAATTCTATTCATTTATGACCGAGCAAGATTTTATTAAATTAGGTACAGAACTTCAAACATTAAGTAAAACAATACCTTTACAATGGGGTAAAATTCAAAACGACCAGAATGACGCTAAGTTTAATATGTTTAAAATAAACAACTTAGCGTTATTAGAATCTACGATGAATAAAGAAAGAATTTTGATTGAACAAAAACCTTATTACAGGCGAAGGTGGTTTTTGTGGCAGTGTTCTAAAATTGATGAGTATTTATTTTACCGAGAAAAAAATGCAATGAAAAATCCCAATAAATACGATAAAAATTGGGATATTCAGTTTTTACAAAACAAAGATTTACAATTCGATATAAAAGGCACTTTAGTTCCCAAAGTTTTTAGAAATAGTTTTTCATTAAATAACGAAAAACAACTAATTGAGTTTTATTACAACAACCAAAGTAAGGGTGTTAGATTTGGAAAACAAAACAGACTTTTCATTGTACATCATTCTTATAAAAAAGTTGAAAGAAGTATTTTTTTACGTTGCTACTGGGAGTTAAAATCTTTGGCTTATAAGCATTTTATATCCAAACTTAAAGATGGCATAAAATTTATAGAAATAGAGAAGGCTATATCAAAGTGTATTTTCATTATTGAAACAAAAGACAATAAGTTTACTTTTTACATCAATGAATAATTTTATTTTACCTTTGAGCCTTCAAAAATTCGGAAATTAATTTTAAGAAATAAGCAAAGCTAAAAATGAGTTTATCAAAACACTTCAATTCTAAAGATGTAGAAGAAAAATGGTATCAATACTGGGAAGACAATAAGTTTTTCCGTTCAGTACCCGATGAAAGAGAGCCATACACTATTGTAATTCCTCCTCCAAATGTAACAGGTGTTTTACACATGGGGCATATGCTTAATAATACTATTCAAGATGTATTAATTCGTAGAGCAAGAATGAAGGGATACAACGCTTGTTGGGTACCTGGAACTGACCACGCAAGTATAGCCACCGAAGCCAAAGTTGTAAAAATGTTGCGTGAGCAAGGCATTAAAAAAAGTGATATTGGACGAGAGGCGTTTTTAGAACACGCCTTTGCTTGGAAAGAAAAGTATGGCGGCATAATACTAAAGCAATTACGCAAATTAGGTGTTTCTTGCGATTGGGAACGTACACGTTTCACAATGGAAGAAAGTTTATCTAAAGCTGTAACACATGTTTTTGTTGATTTATACAAAAAAGGTAAAATTTATAGAGGAAAACGTATTAATCACTGGGATCCAGCAGCAAAAACCTCGCTTTCTGACCAAGAAGTTATATACAAAGAAAAGCCATCGAAGTTATATCACTTAAAATATCGAATAGAGGGAACAGAAGATTATGTTACTATTGCAACTACACGTCCAGAAACAATTTTAGGCGATACAGCAGTTTGTTTCCATCCTGAAGATGAAAGATATACACATTTAAAAAATAAAAAAGTTATTGTACCACTAATAAATCGTGCAGTACCAACTATTTTCGATGAATATGTTGATATGGAATTTGGAACAGGTGCTTTAAAAGTAACACCTGCTCACGATGCCAATGATTTTAACTTGGGGAAAAAACATAATTTAGAAACAATTGATATTTTCAACGATGATGCTACGGTAAATGAAGCTGGGCAATTGTATGTTGGAATGGATAGATTTAAAGTTCGTAAGCAAATAACTCTTGATTTAGAAGAAGCTGGACTTTTAGCACAAATTGAAGAAATTACCAATAAAGTTGGTTATTCTGAACGAACCGATGTTGTGGTTGAACCAAAACTAACTTTGCAATGGTATATGAGTATGCCAGAAACAGCTAAGCCTGCTTTGGATGCTGTAATGAATGATGTAATTAAGTTTTTCCCACCAAAATATAAAACTACCTACAACCATTGGATGGCAAATATTAGAGATTGGTGTATTAGTAGGCAATTGTGGTGGGGACAGCAAATTCCTGCTTTTTACTTAGAAGACGGAACTGTATTTGTTGAAGAAACTATTGAAATTGCCTTAGAAAAAGCTAAAGAAGCTACTGGCAACAATTCATTAACTATCAAAGACTTAAAACAAGATAATGATGTAGTTGACACTTGGTTTAGTTCGTGGTTGTGGCCCATTTCAGTATTCGATGGTTTTGAAACAAAAGAAGAAGTAGATTACTATTACCCTACTTCTGTTTTAGTTACAGGTTGGGATATTATTTTTCTTTGGGTTGCCCGAATGGTTATGGCTGGTTACGAATGGCGTGGCGAATTGCCTTTTAAAGATGTTTACTTTACTGGTATGGTGCGTGATAAGCAAGGTCGTAAAATGAGTAAACAATTAGGAAATTCTCCTGATGCTTTAAAACTTATTGAAGATTATGGTGCAGATGGTGTTCGTATGGGAATGTTGCTTTGCTCCCCTGCTGGTGGTGATTTATTGTTCGATGATAGCTTAGTTGATCAAGGGAAAAAGTTTAGCAATAAAATTTGGAATGCTTTAAAATTAATAAAAGGTTGGAAAGTTGAAGAAGGTAAAAATGAAGCTAATGAGCCTGCTATTGCTTGGTTTGAAAACAAATTTAATAAAGTAATTACTGAATTAGAAAAAGACTATTCGCAATACCGTATTTCAGAAGCCTTAAAAACAACTTATTCTTTTATTTGGAACGACTTTTTCTCGGTTTACTTAGAAATGATAAAACCAGCTTACACCGATGGCGAACAAGCACCTATTGATTCGACTACGTATGAAGCTACTTTAAATTTCTTTGAAAGATTAATGCAAATATTACACCCTGTAATGCCTTTTATAACTGAAGAGGTTTACCAACAATTACGAGAACGTGAAGCAACAGACAGCATCTGTGTTTCTAAATATCCAAAAGCTATTGATTTTGACGAATCAACAATTCAGAAAGGAGAAATTGCCAAAGAAGTTATTTCTAAATTTAAGAATTTACGAGCAAGTAATGGTTTAAGTCCTAAACACGAATTTAAGGCTTGGGCAAATGTTACTGACACTTCTTTAATTGAAGATTTTACACCAATTATTATTAAACAAGGAAACTTATCATTATTTGAAATAGCAGAAGGTGAAGTTGCTAATACTGTTTCTTTTTTGGTTGGGAAAAATGAATTTTTCGTAGATTTAGGAATTAAAATAGATACTGAAGCCGAAAAAGCTAAATTAGCTGAAGAAATTACGTATTTAGAAGGTTTCAAATCAAAAGTTATGAAAAAACTTAGCAATGAACGCTTTGTAAACAATGCACCAGAAGCTGTTGTGAACAAAGAACGCCAAAAGGTTGATGATGCTGATGCTAAAATTGCATTGTTGAAAGAAAGTTTATCTAAACTATAATTACATTTGATACAATAAAAACAGTTTTAAAGTTTAAAGGATAATTTGTAAAAATGAGCTGAAAATTTGGAAGTGTAAACTTTTAAATTTTCAGTTTTTTTATAATAAAGTTTAAAACGCTTTTTTGTTAGAGACGTAGCAATGTTACGTCTTTGCAGCGTAAGTATTATGCGAATAAAAAAATCGTTTAAAGCCTATTAAGATGGAACAGAGTGTATAATTTTTTCTTTTGGAATTGTAAAATGAAAAGTAGTTCCTAGCTTAACTCCAGAGGTAACCCAAATTTCCCCTCCAATGTTTTCAACCAATTTCTTAGTCAAGGTCAATCCCATACCTGTTCCTCCAGAATTTTCATTCCCTCGTACATAGTTATCAAAAATTGTATCTTTTAAATGATCTTCTATACCTGGTCCATTATCAGATACTTTAATTAACCAATCATCTGGGTTTTCTTTAGCACTAACTTTTATAATTGGAATTTTGTCTTGACAATGAATTATAGAATTAAATATTAACTCTTCAATTATATCAGACACATAGTGTTCATTTACGGTTAATTTTGGTAGAGCTTCATAATGAATAATAGCATTTTTAGAATCTATTAACTGCTTTAGTTTTTTAAGAATTAGCTCAACTATTGTTTCCAAATCTACCAAAGATTTATTGTTTGGTCTTTTATCTATTTTACTTAACTCACCTAAATCGGCAATCATTCTTTCTA
>JAHDDA010000095.1 GCA_020629595.1 Chitinophagales bacterium | reverse complement strand
TATTAACTTTGCTAAACAAGTTGGATTTAGTTTCTGAGGAAACCCTAATTATATAGTTGCTAAAATTACAAGTAATTTAAAAGGAGGAAACTTTTCCTATTCACTTTCGCTTTCTATGATTGAAGGAAACTTGAAATTTAAAAGCGAAATAAGAACAGACGAATTGTTTACCGTAAATGACGATATAATTATTAGAAAAATTTGTTCCCTTAAAAATGAAAACTTACTTGAACTAATACAGCAAGTAATATCTCATTTACAATAAAATTCAAAAATGAAAATAACCTTAATAGGTTCAGGGAAATTAGCCACACAATTGGGGCTTAGGCTTGTTGAAAAAAAGCATACAATACTACAAGTTTATAGTAGAACATTACAAAATGCTAAAAAATTAGCCATAAAACTAAATACAAACTACACAAACGAGTTGTCTAATATTGAAACAAATTGTGATATTTGTATTGTTGCTATAAAAGATGATTTTATACAAAAGTTGTCTAATAAGTTATTTTTTGATAGCCTAATTGTACATACTTCAGGTTCGGTTAGTACAGAAGTTTTAAAAAAATATAAAAACTATGGCTCTTTTTATCCATTGCAAAGTTTTTCTTTTGAAAAAACACCCAATTGGGAAACATTGCCAATATTGGTTTATGCAAACAACGAAAGCTCATTAAATAGGCTTCAACGACTTGCCAATTCAATTTCCAATAATTTTCATATAGTAAACAATCAACAACGAAAACAATTACATTTGGCAGCCGTTTTTGCCAATAACTTTAGCAATCATTTATTTCATATTGCTGAAGAATTATTAAAAGAAAAAAATATATCCTTTGATTTGTTAAAGCCATTGATTATAGAATCGGTGCAAAAAATTGAAAATACATCACCCAAAAACATACAAACAGGTCCGGCTGTGAGAAATGATATGGAAACCATTAATAGACATTTAGAACAATTAAAAAACAACGATAATTTAAACCAACTTTATCAGTTATTTACGCAACTTATTCAAAATACACATAAGAAGTAAAAACCTTAAACAAGTTCTAACTTAAAACTGTTATTCTGCCTGAAAAACTATAAAAATGCAGATAACAACACCAATCAATATTTTTTGGCATCGTAGAGATTTACGGCTACACGATAATACGGGCTTACATCAAGCACTTTTGGGTGAAAATTCAGTTTTACCACTTTTTATTTTTGATACTGAAATTTTAGATAAATTAGAAGATAAAACAGATTTAAGAGTACAATTTATTCATAACCAATTACAAGAATTACAGAAGCAACTACTTAGTTTGGGAAGTTCTTTTTTGGTAAAAATTGGTAAACCCAAAGAAATTTGGGAACAGTTGGTAAAAGAGTTCGATATAAAAACAGTATTTACCAACAGAGATTATGAACCTTACGCACAACAAAGAGATAAGGATATTTACAACTTTCTTTCAAGCAAAAATATTGATTTTAAAGGTTATAAAGACCACGTTGTTTTTGAAAAAAATGAAGTCGTAAAAAATGATGGTTTGCCTTATACGGTATTTACGCCGTATAGCAAAAAATGGCGTGCTGCTTTAATCCAAACTAGTTATCAAAATCAACCTTCAGAAAAGTATTTGAATAATTTTGTAAAAACGCCGCCTTTTAAGTTACCCAGCTTAAATGAAATTGGATTTGAAACAACAGACTTTGCCTACCCAACTAAAGAAATAAACTTAGATATTGTTAAAATTTACGATGAAAAACGCAATTTCCCAGCTGTAAAAGGTACAACACAATTGGGCGTACATTTGAGGTTTGGTACATTAAGTATTCGGGAATTAGCCAGAAAAACTAGCGAACACAACCAAGTTTACATTAATGAATTAATTTGGCGAGATTTTTATCAAATGATTTTATACCACTTTCCACACGTAGTGGGCAATGCTTTTAGAGCAAAATATGATAAAATTCCGTGGCGAAATGCTCCTGAAGATTTTGAAAGTTGGTGTGAAGGAAAAACGGGCTACCCAATTGTTGATGCAGGAATGAGGGAGCTAAATGCTACGGGTTATATGCACAATAGGGTGCGTATGATTGTTGCTAGTTTTTTGACCAAGCATTTACTTTTAGATTGGCGTTTGGGTGAGGCGTATTTTGCTAAAAAACTACTCGATTTTGATTTAGCATCTAACAACGGAGGTTGGCAATGGGCATCGGGTTCGGGCTGTGATGCTGCACCATACTTTAGAGTATTTAATCCGTACACACAAACCAGCAAGTTTGATAAAAACTTTGAATACATTAAAAAATGGGTGCCAGAATATGCTACCGAAAATTACCCCAAACCAATTGTTGAACATAAATTTGCAAGGCAAAGAGCTATTGAAACTTATAAAACAGCCTTAAATTCGGTTGAAAGTAATGCATAAATCATTAAAAAATGAAAAAAATAATAGAAACAAAACAAGCACCTGCTCCAATTGGTCCGTATAGTCAGGCGGTACGTGTGGGGAATATGGTTTTTCTTTCGGGGCAAATAGCCTTAAATCCAGAAAACGGGACTTTAGTAATGAATACTTTAGAAGCCGAAACACGCCAAGTAATGCAAAATATTAAAGCCGTTTTAGCAGCCGAAAATTTAGATTTTAGTAATGTTGTTAAAAGCAGTATTTTCTTAAAAAATATGGATGATTTTGCAGAAGTTAATAGCATTTATGGTGAGTTTTTCCCTGAAAACCCACCAGCTCGTGAATGTGTGCAAGTAGCTCGTTTACCAAAAGATGTAAACGTTGAAATTTCAATTATTGCGGTTGTCTAATTAATTCAATTTGCAATAATCAGTTTTTTAGCTCAGTTGGGGTTTAAAACCCAAACTGAGCTACTAAGGCTAAAGCTATTAAAAATATCTATTCTTTACAATTTCGTGAAAAGTACGAGTTGTTGGGCTATCATCTTGCCACTTATATTTCATTTTTACATTTAAGTTAATGTACGAAAAGGCATCAATTACGTTTTCTTTGTTGCTCAAATCGCTTAATGTTTTTTCATAAGCATCTACATCACCAGCAAAAAGTTCATTTATAAAGGCATAGCGTTGTGTATCGTTAATATTAAACTTATTGGGCGATAAATTTTGACGAAAACGTTCAGCTAAATTCATTTCTTTCTTCTGGTCGCTTGCCAACATATCTTTCAACTCCATCTTGGGTTCAGGGTCAAATGTTTCTTCTTCAGTGTTATCTATTAAATGTTGCAGACTTCCTAATACTTCGGTTCGCACATTTAACTCTTCATCATCTAAGTTTAAAGGCTCATCGCTTGTATATTCATCTAAATCTAAGTCATCTTCAAAATCTTCAATATCGTCCTCGTCAGTTATAATTTGTGGTGTTTCATTTGGAATAAATTGAATACCCTCGCTTATAATTTTTTCGGTTGGTGTAGAGAATGACTCTTCAATTTCTTCTAAAGGTTCATCAAGGGCTTCTTCCAAAGCGGCTTCTACTTCTTGGCTACTCATTTTAGAAGGTAAATCTATATATTGTTGAGTTTCTTGCTCTATTTCATCATTTGTAAAACCTAAGTTCTCAAATTTTTCTTCTACTTTTTCCTCAAATTCTGTTTGATCTTCCTCAGTATTTCTAATCAAAGGTTCGTCAATTACTTCCTTCTCAACTGTTACTTCTTCTTTAAAAGGATTAAAAGTTTCCTCAATTTTTCCCTCAATAGTATTTTCAGCAAAAGGATTTTCAGCAGCTAATTTTTCATCAAAATCTACAATAATTGGTGCTTTAGGTTCTTCTACTTGTGCTTGTTTTAAATTTTGAATAGCAATTAAGCCAGTATCATTTATTTCATCCGATAAAACGGGTGGTTTCATTAAGTCTGGTTCAATACGTTCAATATTCATTTCTGCTTCAAGCAAAGCATCAAGTAAATCTGTTGCATATTTTTTTAACAACATTTGCTCGGCTGTAGAATTGTCTTCTTTATTTTTTTTAATACTTTTGAACAAATAATCAATTTTCTTGACAATTATATCAACTTTGTTAATATCTAATTTCATAAGGCTTTCTTTCGTGTAAGGAAATACTAAGTTAAATCAAAGCTAGCTAAAATTTTAATAAATGTTTATAGAACCATCAATTTCTCAAGAACAACGTGGCTGGATAGAAGTAATCTGCGGTTCAATGTTTTCTGGTAAAACCGAAGAATTAATTCGTCGCCTCCGTAGAGTTCAATTTGCTAATTTGCAAATGGAAATCTTTAAACCCTCAATAGATGTACGCTATGCTGAGGAAGAAATTGTGTCACACAACAAAAATGCTATAATTTCTACGCCAATAAAAACTTCACAGCAAATTTTGCTATATACACAAGCCGAAACACAAGTAGTGGGTATTGACGAAGCTCAATTTTTTGATTCTGAATTGGCAAATGTGTGCGAAGAATTGGCAAATAGAGGAAAAAGAGTAATTGTTGCTGGTTTAGATATGGATTTTACAGGTAAACCATTTGGGGCAATGCCTACGCTTTTGGCAAAAGCTGATTATGTAACAAAATTGCACGCAATTTGTACGCAATGTGGTAACTTGGCAACTTATTCGTACCGTTTTAGTGCCGAAGAAAGTACGGTACTTTTAGGAGAAAAAGATGCTTATGAACCACGTTGTCGTTCTTGTTTTGCGGCTGGGAAAAAATTACCACCACAACCAATTAATGAACCTAATATTGAAGAGCCAAACGAAAAACCAATAGTTGATAATGAATAAAATAATTTGTGGCGGTGGCGCAGAAGTAAGGCTGAAAGTTATTTTGATAAAAATCAGTAAATTTCAGTTAAATGCCTGCTGGTCAGGAGACACAGCAGAGGAATACAGCTGTTTTGGTCTGGGACGCACAGTCTCCTTACCAAAACTTTCATAGCCTTACATTTGAGTTACTGCCTAATTTGTTAATGCTCAAATACTCAATTTGATAAAATCACATATTTACAACCTAATTATAAAACTATATGGTTTTTTAATTCATTTAAGTTCACTATTTAATAAAAAAGCAAAACTTTGGGTAAATGGTAGAAAAAATTGGCGTGAAGAATTAAAAAAATACAACAATAAATTTTCAAATACCAATGATTTCAAAATTTGGATTCATTCGGCTTCTTTAGGAGAGTTTGAACAAGCAAGACCAGTAATAGATGAATTAAAAAAGTGGAAACCTAAAAGTAAAATTATTTGCACTTTTTTTTCTCCTTCGGGTTACGAAATTAGGAAAAACTATAAAGATGCAGATTGGGTAACTTATTTACCTTTAGATACCAAGCAAAATGCTAAATTTTGGGTTGAAACGCTTAAGCCTAACTTAGTGCTTTGGGTAAAATATGATATTTGGCTAAATTTTCTTACAGAAATAAAAAAAAATCAAATTCCTTGTATTTTATTTTCATCTATTTTTAGAAAAAACCAAATTTATTTTAAGCCTTACGGAAACTTTTTTAAACAGGGTTTACAATCATTTACACATATATTTGTTCAAAATAAATTTTCTAAAAAACTACTAAATCATAGTAATATTCAGCATTGTTCTGTTGCCAACGATACAAGATTTGATAGAGTTTTTGACACTGCACAAAACCCTAAAAATTTTCCTTATCTAAAAACTTTTTCCGAAAATGAAAAGGTACTCATTGCTGGTAGCACTTGGGAAAAAGATGAAGATATTTTAGCCTTATTTATCAATAATCAACAAAATAACAATTGGAAAATTGTAATTGCACCACACGAAATAAATGAAACAAAACTTGCTAAACTAGAAGCAAAATTAAACGTTTCAACAATTCGATTTTCTGAGATTAAAAAACAAGAAATAAATGATTTAAGGGTTATAATTATTGATTGTATAGGTTTACTTTCTTCTATTTATCAATACGGAAACATTGCTTACATTGGAGGAGGTTTTGGTGCAGGCATTCATAATATTTTAGAAGCAGCAGTTTTTGATTTACCCATTATTTTTGGTTCAAAGCATCATAAATTTAAAGAAGCAAAAGACCTAATAAATTTAAAAGGTGCAAAAAGTATTGCTAATTATAGAGAATTTGAAACAGCCGTTGCATTTTTTGAAACAAACAAGGTAAATAACCAACAATATATAAAAGAAAATCTGGGAGGTGCAAAAATTATACTTTTAAAAGTTAAAAATATTTGTTAATCCTGAAATAACGAAATAGGGCAGTGCCTCAAATGTGAGGCTACGAAAGTTTTGGTCAGGTGTTTTCCTCTGCTGTGTCTCCTGACCAGCAGGTATTTAACTGAAATTTACTGATTTTTTTATCAAAATAACTTTCAGCCTTACTTCTGCGTCACCGCCCGAAATAGAAAAACATAGAATATAAATCTTATGAAAATTAAAAAAGCAATGGTTATTTTTGGCAATTGTAATTATGAAAGAAACAGCACAACACAGAGGATTACGAAAAAAACTAGTTGAAGAACTTAAACAGCTAGGCATTAAAGACGATAAAGTTTTAGATGCCATAGGCAAAATTCCACGTCATTTATTTATAGATTCCATATTTTCTGAGCAGGCTTACGCCAATTGTGCCTTTGTTATAGATGAAGAACAAACCATTTCTCACCCATATACAGTAGCATTTCAAACCGAGTTATTAGAGATTGAAAAAACAGATAAAGTTTTAGAAATTGGTACAGGGTCTGGGTATCAGGCTTGTGTATTGGCAGAATTAGGAGTGGAATTATACACCATTGAACGCATTAGAAAGTTACATAAAAAATCGTGGAAAATAATAAGAGATTTGGGTTATTCACTAACCAAAACTAAACTTGGTGATGGTTTTGCGGGCTGGGAAGAAAATGCTCCTTTCGATAAAATTATTGTAACTGCTGCTGCACCAAAGTTACCTCAAAAATTAATAGATCAACTTGCCAACGGAGGTAAAATGGTTATTCCTGTTGGTAGTGAAACAGATTCTAGAACTGAAAGCCAACAAGTAATGCTTTTGGTAGAAAAAGATGAAAATGGTGAAATTACTAAAACCGAAAAAGGAGGTGCTGCCTTTGTTCCAATGCTAAGAGGAAAAGAATTAAATTCTAGGTTTTGATATTTTAGAAGTCAGAAGAAAAAATAAACCTTTATAATAATTCAGCGTTCCTTTAGAAAATAAATTAAAAATGTTCGGATTATTTAAGAAAGACCCAACCAAAAAATTACAAAAAGAATATGAAGCACTAATGGCAAAAGCTATGGAAGTGCAACGTTCGGGCGATTTAAAAGCCTATGCTAAAATGATTGATGAATCAGAAACCATTTTAAAAAAAATTGAAGCCCTCAAAAAGTGAAAAGTTGAGTTTTTATACTTTTAGTAAACAGAATTACTGTAATTTCAAATTTTGATTTATCGAATTTTAAAACTGTAAAAATGTCAACTAAATCAGTATTGCTAAAAATAGAAAACAATCTAGCCACCATTACCCTTAACCGACCAACTGCCGCCAATGGTTTAGATATGAATTTGGGTAATGAATTGTATGAAATTATTTGTAAAGTTGATGTTGATGAAAATATAAAGGCTGTTTTAATTAATGCCAACGGCAAATTTTTTTCAGCAGGTGGCGATTTAAAATATATGCAGCAAAATTTTGATAATTTAGGAATAACCGTAAAAACACTTGCCGATAAATTACATTTATGTATTGCTCTTTTAGATAGAATGGAAAAACCTGTAATTGTTGCCGTAAATGGAATGGCGGCTGGTGCAGGTTTTAGTATTGCCATAAGTGGCGATATAGTTGTTGCTGCTGAATCGGCAATGTTTACTTTGGCATATACAGCGGCAGGTTTAAGCCCCGATGGTGGAGCAACTTATCGTTTGCCTCGCTTAATAGGAATGCGTAAGGCAGCCGAATTATTATATACCAATCGAAAATTATCTGCTAATGAGGCTTTGGAATGGGGCTTGGTAACACGAGTTGTAGCAGATAATGAATTACAAGAAAAAGCCGAAAATTTGGCTTTGAAATTAGCAAAAGGACCAACAAAATCTTTTGCTACAGTAAAAAAATTGTTGCTATCTTCTTTCAATAATAGTCTTGAAACACAAATGGAAATGGAAGCAAGGGGAATAGCCGCTTGTGCTATTTCTGAAAATGGTAAAGAAGGGATTAAGGCATTTTTGGAAAAAAGGAAACCAGTATTTAAGTGAAATTTTGAGATTCTATTGATTGACAAAATAATTTTCAACAACAATTAAATTTGTACCATCAGAACAAGCCCCTTCTTCTGCAAAATGCCAGTTTAGTAAAATTGGAATAGGAAAATCTTCGGCGGCAAACGTGTCATTATTAGGGAAATTCCAAGTTCTGTATGTATTGCCATTTAATTCTATAAAATAGCCCCCACAACATATACACATTCCCATATCATAACCTAAAATAACACCTTCTGATTCAAATGTTAGTTCATCATTTTCACAAGCTGTAAAGTTTAAATATATTAATATTACAAGTATAATCCTTGATATATAATTCTTAGATTTTTGCATTTTTTTGAAGGTAATGTAATATAAAGCTGAGTACAGGACAAAAAATACAATGCTTTATGTAGGGACACCGATTTATCGTGTCCTGATGCGATAAATCGCCATCACTACAAGGATAATTAAAAAAATGTCCTGTACTGAGAATATAAAGTTAAGATTTTTTAATATAAGTTGATTTTTAATTGACTAAATCCCTTTATTATTTCCAAATAAAAATGAGTATTATTGTAATATGTAGAGCTGAAAAATGCGTTTTTATAGGTTCATCTACTAAAAAATAATTGATAAAATTCATTTTTTAAATTAAAAAAAATTAATAATGTTTATTGAAAAGTCATTTTCTGCCCGAAGATTGTTATTGT
>JAHDDA010000094.1:7012-8964 GCA_020629595.1 Chitinophagales bacterium | reverse complement strand
TGGTTTAGCTTTGCACCAAGCAATTTAGCTGTATTATGATGAGTATGCGAGAAAATAAACCATCGGAAATAAATCCTAAATTACTCAATTTTATTGATGCGAATATTCGAGAAGAATTGGTAAATATTGATGTGTTTCGTAAAAAAGTTTTACAAGGTATTGCCGACTATTTAGCCTTACAAATTTCAAATAATGAAACGGCTAACGCACTGTTTATTTGTACCCACAATTCTCGCCGTAGCCATTTGTCGCAAATTTGGGCTCAAACAGCCGCTTTTTACTTTGAAATAGAAAACTTTAAGGCTTATTCTGGTGGAACAGAAGTAACTGCATTTTTTCCTTCAGCAATTGAAACTTTACTAAATTCAGGTTTTGAATTAAATGAAAATTCAACGTTTAAAAACCCACATTACAAACTGTATTTTTCAAAAAATAATGAACCCATAATTGCATTTTCAAAGTTGTATAACGATAAAAAATATAATCCTACACATAAGTTTTGTGCAGTTTTAACTTGTTCTGGTGCAGAAAAAAACTGTCCTGTTGTTTACGGAGCCGATCGCCGTTTTGCACTTCATTACGAAGATCCTAAAATTTCGGATGGAACGCCCTTTCAAAAGCAAGTTTATGCCGAACGTTCTAAGCAAATAGCAATAGAAATGTTTTATTTAATGGCTGTGTTGAAAAGGAAAGTTAAAAGCTAATTTTTTCAGATACAACAATATTCATAGCTTTTGGAATTATCTCTATCTCGGCAGGCAAAAAGCCTATTAATTCCCCATCTGCTTGAATTTTCTCGGTAATTGGTGCAGAAAGTCTTACCTTTTTTGCTAAAGCAGTTTCAACCTTATAAAAATCAATAAAAGCTCCGTTCAACATTCGGGGTAATTGGCTTAAACCCTCATATTTTGTTACATCTTTTATAATTGTTAAATCTATTAAACCCGAAATGGGCGAAGCATTTGGTGTAATTTTCATTCCTCCTCCAAAATATTTACAAATTCCGAAGGCTACTTCAAATAATTTACCTGAAACCGTTTGCCAATTACTATTTTGGTCTTCATATTCAATTGTAAATTCGTGATTATCGTATTCTAACAAACCTTTTGCTGTGTAGTAATAGTAGGTAAAAGCCCCCATTGTTTTGTTGTGGCTTAAATATTTTTCCGATATATAAGTATCGAAGCCCATACCAGCTATATTAATAAAATAATGATTAAAAGCTATTTGTTTATTATTTAAGCAACTTATTTTGCCTAAATCTTGCCTTATTGTATAACCTTTAGCTATTAAATTAACTAATTTTTCAATTTTTGAAGGTAGTTGCATAGTTTTTGCCCAATCATTACCTGTTCCTGCTGGAATAAAAGCAAAAGTAATATCTAATGGGGCAACTATTTTTTGATGATAAAGTGCATTAGCCGTATCGCCGAAAGTACCATCGCCTCCTGAAATAATAAATTTTCTAAAGCCCTTTTGTAACAAGTTTTCTAATAAAACCGATAAATGCCCTGCATATTCGGTAAACTGACTTGTAAACTCAATGTTTTTTTGCTCTAAAGCAACAATCAACTTTTTAAACTGGTTTTGTTTTCTATTTTTACCCGAAAAAGGATTTATAATTAATGCCCATTTATGTTGAAAATTAGAATTATTCAATTTTATATTTCGTAATTTTTACTCGCTAATATTTGCCTGTAAAGATTGTAGGTTTGTTCATTCATTTTATCGATAGTGAAGTTGTTAAATGCAAGCTGCTTGCCTGCATTGCCCATTTTATTTCTTAACTCTTCCGATTCAACTAACTTTTGCAAGTTATTCGCAAATGAAAATACGTCATTTTCTTCAACTAAAAAAGCGGTTTCGTTTTCAATTACAATATCTTTTATGCCGCCAACATTGGTGCTAACAATTGGTTTTTGTGCTGCTTGTGCTTCAATTAAAGTTGTTGG
>JAHDDA010000094.1:0-6912 GCA_020629595.1 Chitinophagales bacterium | reverse complement strand
TGAAAGTTGTTTCAGTGTATATTGAATACTTGTTAAAACAAATTTATATTTGTAATTTATACAACTTACATCATTGGTAAACGAATATAGCATACGAGACTTAGAAGTGCTTACTGGCATAAAATCCCATACAATTCGTATTTGGGAACAAAGGTATGGTTTGCTTACGCCAAAACGTACCGAAACCAATATTCGTTTTTATTTCGATGAAGATTTACGCTTTTTATTGCAAGTTGCCCTACTAAATGACAATGGTTACAGAATTTCAAAAATAACAAAGTTATCTAAAGCTGAGATTAATCAAATTTACGAAGATTTACTTATTGCGAAACCAGAACCTATTGCACAAATTAATGGGCTTGTATCGGCAATGGTTGATATGAATGAAGTGCAGTTCAGCAAAATTTATGAAGAAAATATAAGCAAGTTAGGAATTAAAGATACCATAATTCAAGTAATATATCCGTTTTTAAATAGAATTGGTTTATTGTGGGTAACCAATAAAATAAAACCAATTCAAGAACATTTTATACTGAATTTGGTACGTCAAAAAATAGTGGCGGCAATCAATAAATTACCTACTGTACAAGATTCTTCAAAAAGTTGTTTGTTATTTTTACCTGAAAAAGAACATCACGAAATTGGATTGTTATTGGCTCAATTTATATTGAAGCAGGCTCGTTTCCAAGTTTATTATGCTGGTGCAAATGTGCCATTAGACAATTTATCAATTGTTAATACAAAGTTGAAGCTAAATTTTGCCTTAACTTTATTTACTATTTTCCCTTCAAGAAATAAGTTGCAAAATTATGTAGAAGCCTTAGGGGACTCATTTAAAAATACACAAGTTTATATTTCGGGTTATCAATCACGTTTTATTGGGAAAGTGCCTGAAAATGTTAAGGTTTGGAAAGGGGTAGATGAGTTACTGAAGTTGGTAGATTCAGCACCTCACAGCCCACACTTAGAACGTGGAATTAATCCTACTAGTGGAGCTTCAAATGATTAATGTTTAATTTTTTACTATTTTTAAATCGTTGGTATTACACTAAATTTGTTATTCATTTTAAGTAAACTATGCCACAACATCCAGCCTACGAAGCAATAAAACCATATCTTCCTGAAGAACCTGGTGTGTATCGTTTTTTTAGTAAAGACGGAGAAGTTTTGTATGTTGGAAAAGCCAAAAATTTAAAACGCAGGGTTGCTAGCTATTTTACCAAAACCCACGAACACCGCCGTACAAAAATGTTGGTACGCAATATTTACGAGGCTCGTTTTACAGTTGTAGATACCGAACAAGAAGCCCTACTTTTGGAAAGTGCCTTAATTAAAAAACTACAGCCACGTTACAATATCTTACTTAAAGATGATAAATCTTATCCTTATATCTGTATAAAAAAAGAACGTTTCCCTAGGGTATTTTTAACCCGTAAACTCATACGCGATGGTTCAGAATATTTAGGACCTTTTACCTCAGTACGAAGAGTGCAAAGTTTATTAGAGTTTTTAGAAAATATGTATCCTTTACGGACTTGTAACCTAAAACTTAGCAAAGAAAATATTGAAAAAGGTAAATTTAAAGCCTGTTTAGAATTTCATATTGGTAATTGTAAAGCACCTTGTGTTGCCAACCAAACCGAAGCAGAATACAATGAAGACATTAGACAAATTAAAAATATTTTAAAAGGAAACTTTGCTCCAGTAAAAAGAGCTTTACAAGCCCAAATAGATGAAGCAGCCGAAAATTTAGAATTTGAAAAAGCACATATTTTAAAACAACGCTTTGGAATGTTGCAAGCACACCAAAGTAAAAATACGGTGGTAAACCCTAAAATTAATAATGTAGATGTTTTTGCTTTTACAGAAGATGAACGTTCGGCTTATGTGAGTTTTTTTAAGGTAGTAAATGGCTCAATTATTCAGGTAAAAATGGTAGAAGTAAACAAAAAAATTGAAGAAGAGAAAGAAAATATTTTACCATTAGTTATTTTACAAATTCGTGAGCAATTACAATCAAATTCAAAAGAAATAATTGTACCTTTTGAAATAGATTTTGAAGAAAAAGGAATAAAATTAACCATACCCGATACAGGTGATAAGAAAAAGTTATTAGAATTAGCTTTTAAAAATGCTTTGTATTACAAAAAGCAAAGAGATGCACAAAAAGCAGAAAAAAATGCGAGCCAAAAGCAATTTGAGATATTGAACCAAATTAAAAAAGATTTTAGATTAAAAGAATTACCCCGCCATATTGAATGTTTTGATAATTCTAATTTTCAAGGAAGCTACCCAGTTGCTTCAATGGTTTGTTTTAGAGATGCTAAACCCTACAAAAAAGATTACCGACATTATAAAATTAAAACCGTTGTTGGACCCGATGATTTTGCAAGTATGACAGAAGTTGTTGGACGTAGATACAAGCGTTTATTGGAAGAAGATAAATCACTCCCACAATTAATTGTTATTGATGGTGGCAAAGGGCAATTAAGTGCTTCGGTAAAAGCATTGAAAGCACTAGGTATTTATGGAAAAGTTGCTATTGTTGGTATTGCAAAAAAACTAGAAGAAATTTACTTTCCTGGCGATTCCTTACCAATGTACATTGATAAAAAATCGCAAAGTTTAAGAGTTGTTCAGCACCTGCGAAACGAAGCACACCGATTTGCTATTACCTTTCACCGCAATTTACGTTCAAAAGGAACTTTTCAATCTGAATTAGAAAAAATACCTGGAATTGGAAAAGTTTCAGTCACTAAATTACTTTCTCATTTCAAATCTATAAAAAGTATTAGCGAAGCATCTATTACCGATTTACACCAAATTCTTAGTTTAAAACAAGCTAAATCTGTAAAGGCTTATTTTGAGAAAGAATAGCTTGGTAATCCTGCATTATTTATAAGAGAAATGAGCAAAATAAAGTAATTTTTAATCAACCAATCCCTAAAGAGATTGTTTACAATATATGGGATATTTAAGTGATATTGAAAATCAAATTACTGGTTTAAGGGAGCAGTTAAAAAGCCACGAGCTTTATAAATCTTTAGAAAATTTAGAAGATATAAAGATATTTACAGAAAATCACGTATTTGCAGTTTGGGATTTTATGAGTTTGCTCAAAGTACTTCAAATGCACTTAACAACTGTTGAACAACCTTGGTTTCCTTGTGAAAATCCAAAACTTACTAGATTCATAAACGAAATTGTTTTGGATGAAGAAAGTGATATAAATATAAATGGTGAAGTACAAAGTCATTTTGAAATGTACCTTGATGCTATGCAACAGATAAATGCTAATTGCAAAAAAATAAATGAATTTAGAAACTATATTGAAAAAGAAAACAAAAGTGTTTTTGAATCTTTGCAAGCTATAGAATTAAATAAAGATGTTAAAGATTTTGTACAATTTACCTTTAAAATTATTCAAACACAAAAACCTCACTTAATAGCCGCTGTTTTCACTTTCGGAAGGGAAGATTTAATTCCTGATATGTTCATAAATATTTTAGAAAACACTACGATTACCTCAACAGATAAATTGGTTTATTATTTAAAAAGACACATAGAATTAGATGGCGATGAACATGGGCCACTATCACTTCAAATGGTACAGGAACTTTGTGGTAATGATGGCAAAAAATGGGAAGAAGTAAGTAGTGTTGTTAAAATTGCCCTCCAAAAAAGAATAAACCTTTGGAATGCTATAAACACAAAAATTCAAAACGAAAAGGCTATTTTAACGCTAAATTGATGATTTAGAGCCTCTTTTTTCGAATAATTTACTATATTTCAATTAAACACTTGAACATTAATTAAAATGTTCATATATTTGCGCTATGAATAAATCAACCAAAAGACAACTTTCAAAAGAAAACCTACATTTTGCGGCTAAGGTATTAAAAGCCATAGCACACCCTGTAAAGTTAGAAATTTTGGAAGTTTTAGAAACAGAACAACCTTTAGATGTTTCAACAATTTGCAACAGAATAGGAGCAAGTTGCGAAATTTCTATGATGTCTCATCATTTAGCAAAAATGAAAGACAACGGTATTTTAATGTCCGAAAAAGTAGGTAAGCAAGTTTTTTACAGTATCAAGAATAAGCAAATTCTTAAAATATTTGATTGCATTAAAAATTGTGAAATTATGTAACCTAAGTTGCGATGTACTTAGTAGGGACACCGATTTATCGTGTCCAATGATGCAATAACAGTGCGACTGCCGATGCCATCACTACAAAAAATGCCACATTTTAGGATTGATATTTTATACATCGCAACTTGAGTTATGTAAGCGTAAAATTTACGTTTCAAGAAAATGAGTGTTTTTTTATTAAAATATTTGAATATTTGCTCAAATGAACAATTGTTTTAAAATTAAAATATGGAATTAATAGGTTACTTTTCTGCTGGAATAATAGGCGTATCACTTGGCTTAATTGGTGGTGGAGGCTCAATTTTAGCTGTTCCAATTTTAGCTTATCTATTTTTATTAGACGAAAAAGTAGCTACTGCTTATTCTTTATTTATAGTCGGAACAGCAGCTTTAGTAGGTGGTTTTAAACAACATAAAAACGGAAATGTAGATTGGGTAACTGCTGTTGTTTTTGGTTTACCTGCTGTTTTAGGCGTTTGGTTGGTTAGGCATTATGTTGTACCTGCTTTACCCGATATTCTTTTTACAATAAACACCTTCGAATTTACCAGAAGAATGGCAGTGTTTGGTGTTTTTGCAATATTAATGATTGTTGCGGCTATAAGTATGCTGTCTGGTAAAGAACAAAAAGGAGGAACTGGCGAAGTTAAATACAATTATCCTTTAATTTTATTAGAAGGATTAACCGTAGGAGGTATTACAGGCTTTGTAGGAGCAGGTGGAGGTTTTTTAATTATTCCAGCTTTGGTAATGTTTGCAAATTTAGATATTAAACGTGCTATTGGCACATCACTAATTATAATTGCCTTTAAATCTTTATTAGGTTTTTTGTTGGGCGATGCTTTAAGTATGCACATCGATTGGCAATTTCTTGGCATATTTACAAGTTTTGCTCTTGGTGGAATTTATCTTGGCGTTTATATTAATAATTTTGTAAACGGTAAGCAACTTCAAAAAGGATTTGGCTATTTTATTATTATTATGGCAATATTTATTTTAACAAAAGAATTTATACTTTAAAATCTAAATTTCATAAATACACAAACTAATAAACACATAAAATGAAAATAGAACAAATATATACAGGCTGTTTAGCTCAAGGAGCATATTACATTACAAGCAATGGTGAAGCGGCAATTATTGATCCATTGCGTGAGGTTGCTCCTTATATAGCAAGAGCCGAAAAAGATGGTGTTACTATAAAATATATTTTTGAAACCCATTTTCACGCCGATTTTGTAAGTGGTCATTTAAGTTTGGCAGAAAAAACAAATGCTCCTATTATTTATGGACCAAATGCCAATCCAAGTTTTGAAGCACATATTGCCAAAGACGAAGAAATTTTTAAATTAGGAAATGTGCAAATAAAAGTGCTACACACGCCAGGACATACAATGGAAAGCACCACTTATTTGTTATTGGATGAAAACGGAAAAGAACACGCCATTTTTACAGGCGATACTTTGTTTTTAGGCGATGTTGGACGACCAGATTTGGCACAAAAATCTGATGAATTAACTATGGAAGACTTGGCAGGTTTTGCCTTCGATAGTTTGCGAAATAAGATAATGCCTTTACCCGATGAGGTAATTGTTTACCCAGCACACGGAGCTGGTTCGGCTTGTGGTAAAAATATGATGAAAGAAACAGTTGACACATTAGGCAACCAAAAACGAATGAATTACGCCTTACGTGCCGATATGAGTAAACAAGAGTTTATTAAAGAGGTAACCGATGGCTTAATGCCACCACCTGCTTACTTTCCATTAAATGTAAAACTAAACAAAGAAGGTTACGAACATATTGATACCATTTTAGATAGAGGTAAGACAGCATTTACACCAAATGAGTTTGAAACTTTGGTAAATGAAACCGATGTTTTAATGTTGGATGTTCGCCACCAAAAAGACTTTGTAAAGGCACATATTCCAAACAGTATTTTTATTGGTTTGAATGGTGGTTTTGCTCCTTGGGTGGGCGAATTAATTGTAGATGTAAATCAACAGATTGTTTTAATAACACCAGAAGGCAAGGAAGAGGAAGCAATTACTCGTTTGGCTCGTGTGGGTTTCGATAAAGTGTTGGGTTACTTAGATGGTGGAATAAATGCTTGGCAACAAGCAGGTAAAGAAACAGGCAGCATAAAGTCAATAACTGCTTCGGAATTTGAACAAGAAATAGCCGAAAATAATAATCCAATTTTCGATGTTCGTAAACCAAACGAATTTGCTTCAGAACATATTGAAAATGCGAATCATACGCCACTTTCTAATATAAATGAACATTTAGCCGAATTTCCAAAAGAAGAAAATTTCTTTGTGCATTGTGCAGGTGGTTATCGTTCGGTTATTGCGGCTTCAATTTTAAAAGCTCGTGGTTATCACAATTTAATAGATGTACAAGGAGGTTTTAAAGCTATAAAAGAAACCAATATCAAACGCACCGAATTTGTTTGTCCTTCTACTTTATAGAATTTTAGTTACGAGCCCTAACAGGGTTTTAAACCCTGTTAGGACTGATTTACATAAATAAAACCTGTAAAAATGAAAAATATATTTGTCTTATTCATCGCACTTTGTGGTTTACAACTTCAAGCACAAATTTTAGAAGATATTAGCATTGAAGAAGCCTTAAATTTAATAGAAGAAAACGCTGAAAATCCAGCTTTTACCATTTTAGATGTACGCACCGAAGAGGAATATCTACCTGCTCACATAGAAAATGCCTTTAATTACGATTATTATGCTGCTGATTTTGA
>JAHDDA010000093.1:6968-8982 GCA_020629595.1 Chitinophagales bacterium | reverse complement strand
TTTTTCAAATTTTGCTTTTACCAGCATTATTTTATCATCGAAGCCCATTATTTGGCGAGTTATTCCATTGCCCAAGTCTTCCCATTCTGTTTCTTCAGAAATAAAAAATCCTTTTGTCGGTTTGAATGAATCGTGTAAGCCCATTGTTTTTATTTTTTTGATTGTTTAGAAGGAAACAAGTACCCTTATATATATTTTTAAAGTGGTAAAACAAATTTCCATATAGTAAAATTTGTTTACTTATTTTTCTCTACTTAAAAAAGTAGCAACCCACTTTATTTAAAAATAGGTGCTACCTCTCTCTAATTATTTTTTGATTATTTTAATTGCAATTTAATTTTGTAAAAGGAAGATGCTTTTAATTACTAAAAGCACCTTTTCCTTTTGCTATGAAAAATTTTAATTAATGGGTAACTTCTAAATTGTAATATTTTACAGAAGCATAAGAATTACTATCGGTGGTTTGTAGGTAATTGCCTGCTTTGAAATAATTTTCAAAAACACCCCATTTTTCCATATGAATATCATCATAGATTACTTCTTCCTCCCCTTCATTAAGTGTTACTCTCATATATCCGTTACTAGCTTCAATTTCAAGTGTAAAAGGTTCAAAATTTACGATTGTTTCAAAATCGTGCGCTTCGTCTGTCCAAGCATCTTTTTTAAGAATTTCAATATCATCAACCTCAAGGTCTTTTAATACTTTTCTTCTCACACTTATTCGATTATCTTCCCAATAAATTTTTAAAACTGGCGGTGCATTGTTATCATCTTCGCCAATTAAATCACGCTGTTCGTTGGTTAAGCGTCCGTGAATTTGCATTATTATTGTTCTATGATAATCTCCATTACTTTTCGTACTAATTTCATTCATCCGAAGTGTTCCTTTCATTCTACCTCCTTCGGCAAAAGTCCAGTTTGTAGTGTTAGAGCCTGGCACCATTTGTTCTCTCAATTCGGTACGAGAATAAGATGAATTTTGTGTGGAACTTCCTGGTTCGGTATAAAAAACTATCGCCAATTCTTCCTCATCGTCGTACATATAAGGTTGAACTTCCTGCAAATTATAATATTCTAAAATTGCAGGAGGTTCAATCTCTGTTGGATTACCAATTGGCAAGGTTAGTTTCCAATTATTCAAATCAATATCTGCTCGTTCAACTAAGTCTTCTTCCTGCTCTTCTTCTTCAACTACTACCTCATCGTCGGTAGTAGAAGAGGTGTCATTGGAACAGTTTGAAAAGATTATACACAATGAAAAAATCAATAAAAAATTTAACTGACAATATTTCATTTACTTGTTTGTTTTTTGAACAATTGGAAATGGTATTTAAAACACCTTTCGTTTTATGATTCCCGAAATCCTTTTAGAAGACGTAGCAGTGCTGCGTCTCTACAAAAAATGTTTTAGATTTTACTGTTAATTATTATTCTGCTGGATATAATTTAACATTATCTACGTAAGCATCTTGAGCTGTAACACCCCACATCCAAATAGCAATTTCGCCTGAGTCGTTTGACTCAAATTGTGTTTCAACTAAAGTAAAGTTTCCTTTACCATTTGCTACATCTCCTACAGTTGTGCTTAATTTAGGGGCATCTACTGCATCAGCACCATCGCTATAATGACCATCTAAGATTTCAAACACCATTCTGTCACCACCTTCTATAGGATCTACCTCATTTTTAATAGCATATTCTAATTCTAAAACATAAGTAGTGTTTGCAGAAACAGTAAATGCTTGATAAGCGTATCTTGAGTTTCCACTAACTAATGGTCCAGCTGATGTGCCATTGGTCCATTTAGCTCCTGGTGTTTTATCTCCAGTATCGTTTCCATCATAATCTAAGTTAGAACCATCACTTGAAGAATTAAATGGGCTTGTTGTTCCGTCTGTAAAAGTTGATACTTTCCAATCGTCTTGTCCATTTGTAAAATCTCCATTAAGTACTGTTGGTACTATTGCATCTGGTTCTTCTGGTTCAATTACTACTACATCTTGAGTAACCATAT
>JAHDDA010000093.1:0-6868 GCA_020629595.1 Chitinophagales bacterium | reverse complement strand
ACTATTGCATCTGGTTCTTCTGGTTCAATTACTACTACATCTTGAGTAACCATATCAGATTCTCCATTTTTATCACTTACAGTTAAGGTAACTGTATAAACTCCTTCGCCCGCTTCAAAAGTATATGCTGGGTTTTCATCTGTTGAAGTATCACCAGTTCCAAAGTCCCAAAGAAAATCAGTAGCACTAGCTGACTCATTTGTGAAAGTAACAATACGATAATCGTCAGGATCGGTTTGTGCTGTGCTAAATGCTGCACTTGGTAGCGTTTTGTCTTCAATTGATCCTGCTTCTGGTAATTCGTATTTTTCGCAGGAAGTAGTTGTTATTGATAGTAAGATGAACATAAAAAATATCATCTTTACGTTATGTTTTATTGATTTCATTTTATAATTTTTTCTATTTTAAAAGAAATTTTAAAATGAGTTTTGCTTACAAGTTTTCTTCTAAACAAAACTCATTTTAAGTTTGAATTAATATCCTGGATTTTGAGTTAATAATCCATTACTTAGTCCAATTTCTCTTTGTGGAATAGGAAGTAATAAACTATTTCCACTAAAAGAATAGCCGTTATTATTAGAATACTCTGTTAACACATCAATTGCTAATCCGAATCTAATTAAATCGAACATTCTATGATTTTCAAAAGCAAGTTCTACTCGTCTCTCGTCTATTAATTGTTGTTTAGTAACTTCTGTTAAAGAACCTTCGATTCCAGCTCTTGCTCTAACGGCTTCAAAAGAGCTAATAGCAGCAGGATCAACAGTATTTGCACCACCAGCCATTATAGCTTCTGTGTGCATTAATAAAACATCTGCATATCTAAGTACAATCCAATCGTTACCAGCTAGAGTTGGATCACTAGATGTGGCATCAATTCCTAATGCTTCATCGCCGTTAGGTAAATATTTAACTACCTGATTTTGCTCATTCTGTAAAGCATCTATACGGTAAGAAAATTCAGTTCTATTGCCTCCCATTTCATCTAAAGCAGCAACTGCTTCTGATGTTACATAGTTCACACCAGCTGTTCTACCAACTGCGTTTAACCATTCAGCCGAAAAGTTTTGGCTGTCATTAGCATCGTCTGAAATATACCCAACAGCAAATATTACTTCATTATTTCCTTCAGAATAGAATACATCTTTGAAGTTTTCTTCTAGTGAAAACCCTGCTCCAACTACAGATTCACAAAGTGTTCTAGCTTCAGCATAGTTTCCTAAAGTAAGGTGTACTTTTGCTAATAAGGCTTGTGCGGCAGATTTTGATGCTCTTGTTTTATATGAATCATCTAAAGATGCAGCCGCCGTACTTAAATCACTTACAATAAGGTCATAAATTGTACTTGTACTTACTCTTGTAAATTGTACATCTGTTTCACTTGGAGAAATAATTCTATCAATTAAAGGAACATCTCCAAACAATCTTACTAAATTAAAATAGGCATAGGCTCTTACAAATTTTGCTTCTCCTTCAAACTGAGCCGCTTTTGTATCTGCTACTCCTAAATTATCTAAAACAGTATTGGCTCTAAAAATAACATCGTACATACTTCTGTAGTAATCTGCTACAATACCATTAGTAGATTCAATAGTAAAACTTTCAAATTGAGCTGCTTCACCTTCACTGCTTTTAGTTCTGGTATTATCGCTACGCATTTCTGTTAAGTAAAACTCTACTTGTACAGCATGATTATCGTTGGCATTAGTAGAGTTAATTCCCTGAATACCATCGTACATATTTATTACTCCGGTTTCTAACTGTTCTTCGTTTTCAAAGTAACCAGCTACACTTACCCCAGCGGTTGGTGCTGGATCTAAGAAGTCATCTTCGCAGGAGGTAAATGTCAAGCTGAAGATTAATATTGGTATAAAAAATATTTTTTTCATTTTTGTCATTTTTATCTTTATGAATTTTAATTTTCCAAGAATTCAATTAGAATTCTAAATTAGCACCAATTGAAATTGTTCTTTGTATTGGTGATCCTGCTCTTTGATACCCCCAAGTAGTTGGACTAGTATTGTTAATTGATTCAGGATTAAATCCAGTATATCCTTCAGCGGTTCTATAAAATAAGTTTTGAGCAGACACATAAACTCTTGCATTTGAAAATGCATTGATTTTATCTAAAGCCTTATTTGGTAAATTATAACCAATAGTTACGTTACGTAATGCAACATAAGATGCGTTTTGGATAATATCATCAGTAAAAATTTTCTGCTTAATAAATTCTTGATCTGGTGTAATTTCTGGATCATAATCTTGGCTGCTGTTAAAGTGATTAAACAAATACTGGTCTCCCATATTTCTTACCTCGGCACCATGCGAACCTTGGAACATAAAACTTAAATCGAAATCTGAAATTTTAAGATTGTTTCCTAAGCTCCATACAAAATCTGGATAAGGATCACCTAAAATCGTTTTGTCATCATCGTCAATTAATCCATCACCATTCAAATCTTTAACATATACATCTTGAGCTTCGCCACCTACTGGGTGATATGCATTGTTTAAGTATTCAAGCGGTATATCTCTATCAACTACCCAACCATAAAATGAAGAAATAGGGTGTCCTTCTAAGTTAATCCATTCAGCTGCTCTTTTAGAATCTACGTTTTGAATTTGACCATCAGAATCAGCAAAATCTACTAATGTATTCTTATTTCTAGTGGCAATAAAGGTTGTACTCCATCTAAAGTTTTTCGTGTTAATATTATTTGACCTTAATTCAATTTCAAATCCTTGATTAGATACTTCCCCAAGATTAACCAGTGCCTCATTAAAACCAGTTGTGTAAGAAATAGGATTATTTAATAACAAGCCATCGCTAGTTCTCTTATAGTAATCAACAGAACCTGAAAGAATACCTCCAGCAAAAGTAAAATCAATTCCTGGATTAATTTCTCTTGAAGACTCCCATCCTAAGGCTGCATTCGGAATATTTGTAGAGAAAACTCCAGCAGCTACCGAACCATCAACTATGGCAGTATTTGGCTCTAATGAAGCAACAGATGGATAATAGTCTGTTAAAATATTTCCTGTTCTTATAGCGTTGTTACCAGTTAAACCATAACTAACTCTTAATTTCAAGAAATCAATTATTTTATTATCTTGCATAAAACCTTCTTCACTAACAACCCAACCAAGAGAAATTGCAGGGAAAATACCATATTTTGAATCTGGTCCAAATCTTGAACTACCATCTCGTCTGAAACTTAATGAAGCTAAATATTTGTAATCGTAAGCATAATTCACTCTACCAAAAATAGAACGGAATCTATCTTGATATGCTTGTGATGCTCCTGCCGCAATTGTAGTTCCACCAGAAACAGTTTGAATTAAATCGTTTTCATAGCCAGTAGCGGTAATGCTGCTAGTTTTAAAATCCCATTTTTCAGCAGACATACCTAATACAGCATTTATTTCGTGTTCACCAATTTCTTTATCGTAAGAGAAGTAATTTTCATTAACTAAGTGAATGCCATTGAAAGTTGATAAATCTAATTGAGCATTTGCGGCACCATTTCTGTGTGCTTCAACACCTTGCCAACGTGAAAAATCTGAATTTTGGTAATCTCCTGATATTGATGTTCTGAATTTTAATCCATCAATGATTTTAAAATCTAAGTAAGTGCTTCCAAATGTTTTGAAACGGTATTCTTTTCTGTTTCTTTCTTGAACTTTTGCAGCTGGATTTGTATTAGAAGTATTACTAATATCTACATCACCTCCATCTCCATTCAAATCGTAATTATCGAAATGACGCTGTAATGCATAATCTCCAACTTCAACATCTGGGTAATTATCTGTATCAACAAATTGAATAGTGTGCTCATCGTGGTAAAGAGGTAACCAAGGCGTTTGTCTTAATATATCGTGAGTAGAACCGTCAAATCTTCTTCTATCTGTATAAGATGGGGCAATGCTTGCACCGAAAGATACAAAGTCATTGAATTTAGTTTTAATTTTAAAGTTTAAGTTATATTTCTTAAAATCATCTGTAAGCAATACCCCTTCATCATGTACATAACCAAAAGTGGCACTAAACTTAGTTTTTTTATTACCACCTCGAGCAGCAAGTGAATGGCTTGAAATACCACCTCCATTAAAAATCACGTCTTGCCAGTCTCTATCAATTCCAATAAGCTGTTTGTACTTTGTTCTATCAGATAAAACACCGTTTGCTGCCATTTCAGCAGCTGCAGTTTCAGCTATGCTAAAGTAGTATGCATCACTTTGTTTTGCTTGTTTAAATCCGTAAAAACCATTGTAGGTAAATTTAGTATCTCCCGATTCTCCATCTTTAGTGGTAATTAAAATAACCCCATTACCTCCTCTTGATCCATAAATTGCGGAAGAAGCGGCATCTTTTAAAACTTCAAAAGAGGCTACATCGTTCATATCTAACGAACCTAAGAAATCACTATCAACAATAAGTCCATCAACAACAATAAGTGGATCGGAACTAGCTACCATAGAACCAGTTCCCCTAATCCTAATAGTAGGAGCAGAACCTGCTTCTCCTTCAGTAGCTGCTACATTTACACCAGCAGCCTGACCAACTAAAGCCTCATCAACTCTAGATACAGGTAGTTTATCCAAGTTTTTATTTTCTATTTTGGAAATAGCTCCCGTTAAATGAGATTTCTTTGATGTACCGTAACCAACAACTACAACTTCATCTAAAAGATCACTATCAGATTTCATTGAAATAGAGATGTTGTTGCTTTTACCAACTGTAATTAATTGTTCTTCATACCCTAAGTATCTAACAATTAAAACATCATTTTCTTTTGCCTTAATATTAAAGTTTCCATCATAATCGGTAGTTGCACCAATGTCTGTACCTTCTACCATAATAGTTGCCCCAATAAGTGGCTCTCCGTTTTCATCAACTAATTGTCCGTTAACAGTTTGTGCATTTAATTGCAAAATGCCCGAACAAAAAAACAAACAAGTTGTTAAGATTAGCAACTTTAGGTGTCTAATCGTAATTTTGCATCTCATAAAAAAAATTTTTAATGGTGCTTTATGATTTTATGTGTAAATTGAATTGGTCGTTCTAAAGTCAAAGCCTTATAATTTTATTTGGCTTGATATTACATCATAATTTCATTTAGTACCGTTATTAGATAATTTTAGGTTTTATATAATTTATAATTTTTACTAAATTCTTTTATTTCCAATAAATGTTGTTCCATTGCTTCTACTGCACCTTCTGAATTTTTGTCCTTTATCATTTCTAAAATCTTCTGATGTTCATTAATAGTTCTATTATTATTATTTTTATCACAAACATTTAATTTCCTAAAACTCTTAACAATATCTGGAGTTATTATCATCATTAAAGATTTTAGAACGGTATTTTTACTTGCTTCAGCTATTTTTATGTGAAATAGTAAATCTTCTTCAACCGCAGCATCATTTACTGCTAATGCTTTCTTGTAGTTATGCAAAGCAATTTCAATTTCAATAATATCATCTTGGGTTCTATTTAATGCAGCTAATCGAGCAGCTTCTTTTTCTAAAAGTATTCTTGTGTCAATTAATGATTTAAAATCAACTTTCTCTATTTTTAAAACATCAGAAATAAGTCCTTCTAAAGCAACTATTCCTATTCCATTTACAATAGTCCCACTTTGAGGTTGAACTTTTAATATACCATAAGTTTCTAATTTATTAATTGCCTCTCTTACTTGTCCTCTACTTACTCCTAAATGTTCTGCAAGTTTACGTTCAGCAGGCAACTTTTCACCTGGCTTTACCACTCCTGTTTTAATCAACTCTCGGATTTGTGAAATAATAATTTCAACAGGATTTTGAATTTGTATTTTACTTAAACTTTCTAACATACTTTTCAATAAAAACTGGTTAACCAAAATTGGTTGACCAATTAAATTTACCCCAAATATATCAAATTTGCAAAAAAACACAAAAAAAAGAAGGTTTTATTTCTATTTTCTTAAAAATTAATTTTTACTTAATTAGGTAAGATTATTCAATTTTAAAATTATTGAAGTAAAATACTGTAAATTATTCTGCAATAATACTTGGATTACAGCTACACTTTAGATTTACAAATCTTCACAAAGGGACACCATAAACTGTTTCTTTATCAATTCAAGTTGTAAACCATTTATTTTTTGAGGAATAATGATAATAGGTTTATTGGTTAATAAAGCACGAGTAAGCAGTAAATTTTGTAATTGTACGTTTGATAAGTTTGCTCCAAATACTGTTAATTTATCGTCTAAATGTAGTTTTTCATTCTGTGGGGTTTTGGCTTGAACTAAGTCTAATATTTGCGTAGCTTTTGAACGTTTTTCAGCTTTGCGACTGTAAGAAATGGCTTCAAAAACGGTTCTACCAAGTAATGGAAATTCACTTGAAACAACCGTTATTTTTTTACGAATCATTTTAGCTGAAAATTGAGCAATATTCTGCCCATCAATTAGAATTAGACCTTTGTAGTTATCGTATAAAAGCGTGATACACTTGCTTAAAACTACCCTTTGCTGTTCATTCAAAAAACCTAAATCATTAAAGCCTTTTGAGAAGATATAATTAAAGTTTTCAAAAATGGCTTGTTCATTTTTATCGTAAAAACTGAAGTTTTTAAATTCTATAATTCCTTCAGAAACTGTTAATTTTTCGCTGATATTTTCAGCTTTTGCTTGATTCAAAACTTTACTTAGCTTCTCGAAAGAAATATTACCCAATTCCCAAACTATATTTACCCTCAATAATCTACGAAGTGGCACAAGTAAGGTAATTAGTAGTACCACGAAAACCAACAATGTTCCACTATCAATAATGGTTGTTTCGTTGTTTTTTAAGGTATAAATAAACCACAATACACTCACCAACA
>JAHDDA010000092.1 GCA_020629595.1 Chitinophagales bacterium | reverse complement strand
ATGATAATTGGCAACATTTGGAAAAATCCGTAAGTAAATTTAGAGAAAAGTCCCATTGTATCAGCTAAACCTAAAGCTGCATAGTGTTGGTGACCAATGTTCCACATACCAAAAAGTAAACACAGTTGCATTGCTAATACAACCATTACCATAGTACGTTTTAAATCTACACCATCTCTAATATGAACACTGCCCGCTTGCGAAGTTTCTTTAGGGGCAAATAAGAATGTGTGGAAGCCATCAAAAACTGTATGAGCTAACTTATTCTCTTTTTTCGGTTCAATTTTTTTTAAAAAGTCTAGTAAGGCTTTCATTATATTTTTTATAGATTTTTAGATTATGAGCATTTGAGACTTTGAGATATTATCCTATTGTCTAATGTTCTCATTGTCTCATAGTCTAACATTCTAAATTTTATTCTTGTTCACGCATAGCATCTAAGCCTTGGCGTATTATTTTTTGAAGGTTACTTTTTGAAGTACAAACGTATTCGCAAATTGCTACATCTTCTTCTAAAACTTCATAAATACCCAGACCTTCCATTGAGTCAAGATCATTGGCTAAAATCGCTTTTGCTAGTTGCATAGGATATATGTCCATAGGTAAAACCTTCTCGTATTCTCCAGTTACTACAAATGCTCTATGTTCACCATGAGTATTGGTATTTACATCAAATTCTTTCTTGCTTTTACCAAACATATTCCAGAAAAAAGTACGAGAAATACTTGGAACTGCTTTACCTGGCAATAACCAACCAAACATATCGTGGTAATCTCCTTCTTCAATAACAGAAACTTGCGAGTCGAACCAATTCAAGTGACCATTTTTTTCAATTTTTTCACCTGTTAATGGATTTCCACTAATTGCTCTTACGTGTTCATCATTCAAATTACCTTCTAAAGCATCAGAAATATTTGCACCAGCATAAGCCTTAAAGTATTGAGGGTTTTTAACTTGAGGACCTCCAACGCTAAAAAATCTTTCAGTATCAAATTTTTGATTGAAAACGGCTCTACCAAGTGTAATTACGTCTTGTAAATTTATAGTCCAAACAATATCTCCTTTGTTTATGGGTTCGGTGTGGTGTATTTGAACGCCAACATTGCCAGCTGGATGCTGTCCCATAAAGTGGTTAATCGAAATTCCAGATAAAGAATCAAGATGAGAACCTTTTTGGTCTGAAGATAGCCCTAAATATACTTTCCCAGTTGCTACTGATTTTCCATCAGTAAGGGCGTTTAATACCTTAAAGCCATTTTGTAAATCTTGAACAGCCGAATCGGTTGCATAAGTTAAATCAGGTGCTAAAGGAGCAGTATCAAAACCTGATACAAATATATCACGTGGTACTTCGTTTATGTCAACTACGATTCCGTAAGGTCTTCTTGTAAAAAAAGGAATACAACCGTTTTCTGCCAACCAAGCAACTAATTCTTCACGATTGTTTAAGTTAACTTTTGGTAATTCCTTAAAACTATTTTTAGAATCAGCTTGAATAATTACTTCTATGATTGATCTTTTTGCTCCTCTTTTTACTTCTTTAACAACACCGCTTACTGGCGAACAGTATTTTATTTCTGGTGTTTTTTTGTTGAAGAAAATGGCATCACCTGCTAATACTTCATCACCTTCAGTAACAAGCATTTTGGGAATTGGTGCAATACCTTTAAAGTTTGTTGGTTTAACAGCATAAGTTTTAGAGGAAAACTTATCAAATAGTTTTTTTTGAGGTTTTCCTTTTATGTTAATGTCAAATCCTTTCTTTAAATTGATAGTTCCTTTCATTACCTATTCAAAATTTGGGTGCAAAGATAGAACAAAGATTGATAATTTTTTTAGAATGTTTTAACGTTTTTTGTTTTTAAGAATAATTGACCTTTTTGGAAACCTTTGTCATCTTTTTTTGTTTCCAAAATCAATTATTTTGTAAGTAATACTTTTCGTCTAAATCTGTGGTGTTTCCATTAAAATCATTTACGGCATCGTGAATACACATAGCAAAATTTTCTCTTCCTATAAAATCAACTAATTCAGTACGTTTTAATTTATCTCTTACTGGACCAATAGCCCCAACAAATTTTACAACTACATTTTGTTTTCTGTATTCTGAAACCAAATTAGTGATACTATTTATTGCTGTTGAATCTAGATAACTCATAGTAGCTGCGTCAATAATTATTAATTCTAAATTTTCTTTTTTAGTGGATAATTCTTTAACCCGATCGGTAAAATAATCTGCATTAGCAAAAAACAACTGTGCGTCAAAACGTAAAATAAGCATTTGGTCATTGTCTTCTAAGTCATCAAACCTATTCACATTTCTGTATTGAGTGGTGTTTTTTACCAAAGCCAACTCTGCAATATGTGGATATGAGGCTCTGTAAATTAGCATTATTAAAGAAACTATTACACCAATTAAAACACCTTGTTCTATTCCAAAGCCTAATGTTACTATGAATGTTATTATTAATATTCCAAAGTCAACCTTGTCGGTTTTCCAAAGGTAAGTAAATGCTTTTTTATCAAATAAGCTAAGCACAGCAACCATTATTATTGACGAAAGAATACTGTATGGTAAAAAGTAGAATAAATCTGTTAAAAAAAGCAGAGTTAATAAAATTATAAAAGCACTTATTATTGAAGCTAAACCAGTTTTTGCACCTGATTGGTCGTTTACAGCCGATCTTGACATACTTGCACTTACTGGGAAAGCTTGGAAGAAACTTCCAATTAAATTAGCCATTCCAAAAGCTCTTAATTCTTGGTTTGCATCTATTTCATAGTATTTGTGTTTTGCCTGAAAAACTTTTGCCATAGCACTACATTGCAAAAATATAATGAATGCAATTGTTATTGCAGTTGGTAAAAGAGTCCTAACTTTTTCTTGGGAAATGTCTGGGAAGCCAAAGGCAGGTAAGCCACTTGGTATATCTTTTATTATTTTAACACCATAATCATTTAACTCAAAAACATAAGCCGCCAAAATTCCTAAGATAACTACTACAACTTGACCGGGTATTTTTTTTAATTTCTTTTTGAAAAACAAAATAATGACGACAGAGGCTAAACCAACGGTTAAGGTTGGTAAATTGACTTGGTTAATATTTGTTCCTACATTGTATATGGTTTGAAAAAACTTCCCTCTAGGAATATTTATACCTAACATATTTTTTAATTGGCTTGAAAATATGATTAGAGCTGCTCCAGAAATGAAGCCACTAATAACTGGTTTAGCTAAAAAGTTTACAATAAAACCCAATCTTAAAAAACCCATTAATAGTTGAGTTATACCAACCATAAAAGATAAAAGTAAACATAAGCTTAGATATTCGGGTACAGGTAAATTACTGTAAGCTGTTAGACTACTGGCAATAATAATTGAAATAACAGCCGCTGGAGCTACTGATAACTGTCTTGATGTTCCTAACAAACCGTAGATAATTAATGGAACTGTAGCACCGTATAAGCCATAAATTGGAGGTAAGCCAGCTAATAAAGCGTAAGCCATTCCTTGAGGAATAAGCATTATACCAACAGTTATCCCAGCAGAAATATCCCCTGAAAAATGTTCTTTATTATAATTAGAAAGCCAATCTAAAAATGGTAGGTACTTATTCATAAAACAAAAATATATAATACATTTACTAGTTCCAAAGCTAATAAAATGAAGCAAAATAATGAGATTGTTTGGAAAATTGACGGAATGTCTTGTGTAAACTGTGCTTTAGGTATTGAAAGTTTTTTAAAAAAAGAAGGAATTGATAATCCAAAAGTAGATTTTGCCTCTAAAAAGTTAATTTTTGAAAACAAAAATATAAATTTAAAACAACTTAAAATTGGTATCCAAAATTTAGGTTTTTCAGTTATAGAAACACCTAAAGCTACACAAAAAAACAATACACGTTTCTTGTTTATGATCATTGTTAGTGTGATATTTACAATACCACTTTTATTATCAATGTTTTCTCAGTTTGGTACGCTTAAAAATCCTTTAATTCAATTGCTTCTATGTTTGCCAGTTGGATTAATAGGTCTTTACCATTTTGGGAAAAAGGCTTTTGCATCTTTAAAAATGGGCGTATTAAATATGGATATACTTATAGTTTTAGGTGCTGGTGCTGCATTTATTTATAGCTGCTTAGGCTTATTTTTAAACTTGGGTAATGAATTTGTTTTTTTCGAAACAACTGCAAGTATTTTTACCATTATTTTAATTGGCAATTACATTGAGAAGCGTTCAATTGTTAAAACTACACAAGCCATAGAAAGTCTTGTAGAGCTTCAGCCACAAAAAGCAATAAAGAATATTGATAATAGTTGGCAAGAAGTTGATTTTGAAAAAATTGAAAAAGGAGATAGGCTTTTAATTAAAAATGGAGATACAATTCCTGTTGATGGAATAATATACGAAGGAAATACGGTTGTAAACCAAGCCAGTCTTACAGGAGAGAGTGAAGGAATTGAAAAAAAATTAAATGATACTGTTTTAGCTGGAACAATAGCATTGGAAGGACCTTTTTATATAATAGCCACAAAAGTTGGAAAAGATACAAGCCTTCAAAAGGTGATTTCTTTGGTTGAAAAAGCACAAGCCGAAAAGCCCAAAATTCAACGATTAGCAGATAAAGTAAGTGCTTACTTTATTCCCATTGTAATTCTAATAGCTATTTTCACTTTCTTCCTTAATTATTATTTCTTTAATCTTTCAATGCAAACTTCTTTGCTTAGAACAATTGCTGTGTTAGTAGTGGCTTGCCCTTGTGCATTAGGTTTAGCTACACCTACCGCTGTTATTGTTGGGGTAGGTAAGTTGTCTAAAATTGGAATGTTAATTAATAGTGGTGAATTAATTGAGGAGTTAGCTAAAGTTAAAAACGTAATTTTTGATAAAACAGGTACTTTGACATCTGGAAATTTTAGAATAGCAAATGCTAACTCTGTTATTGATGGTTATGAATTTAAGCAAATTTTAAAAACACTAGAATCTAAATCTTCACATTCAATTGCGAAATCTATCAATGATAATTTAGAAAATGTTGAAGAGCTAGAATTTAAAGAAATAGAAGAAATAAAAGGAGTTGGTATTTTTGGTAAAGATTCAGAAGGAAATACCTACGCTGTGGGTTCATATAGTTTAGCAAAAAACCAAACAAAAGAAAGTAATCATTCGGTTTATGTGTTAAAAAATAACAGTTTAATTGGTTGGTTAGATTTAGAAGATGAAGTAAAGCCTGAAGTAAGTAAGTTAATGCAACTTTTGAGAGCAAAAGGGTTAAAAACATACATACTAAGTGGCGATAAACACAGCAAGACTGAAAAATTAGCGAAAGAGTTAGGCGTTGAAAATTATTATGCTGAAAAACTACCATCTGAAAAATTGGAGCAGATTGCTGAAATTCAAAAAAATGGTATTACAATGATGGTTGGTGATGGCATTAACGATGCGCCTGCACTTACCAAAGCAAATATTGGTATTTCATTAGGAAACGCAACCGATGTAGCCATTAATGCCGCCGATGGTGTTTTGATCTCAAATGATTTGAGTAAAATTAGTCAAGCAATTGAAATTAGTCGAGCAACCAATACTTGTATTAAACAAAATTTGTTTTGGGCTTTTTTCTATAATATTTTAATGATTCCACTTGCAATTTTTGGTTTTTTACACCCAATGTTTGCTGCCTTAGCAATGGGCTTATCCGATTTAATTGTTATTGGAAATGCGATAAGACTTCACTACAAGAAAGTTTAATTCAATATGAAGTTTTCAATAAATGAAATAACTAATGCTGTAAAGCCAACCGAGTTTAAATTAAGTTTCAAAAAACTTTTAATAAAATCGGTGGAAACTGATACTAGGAAAATAGGGGATTTAGAAAGTGATAAGAAATTATTCATTGCCATAATTGGAAAAAATTACAATGCACATAATTTTATTGAAAAAGCTATTGAAAAAGGAGTCAAAAATTTTGTTTTATCAGAAAAGTATAATTTTAAGACTGAAGTAAATGTTTGGTATGTGAATAATACAGTTGATGCTTTACAAGCACTAGCAATTGTACATAGAAATAAATTTGAGCTACCCGTTATTGCTATAACAGGAAGTAATGGAAAAACAATAGTTAAAGAGTGGTTGTATTTTTTATTAAAAGATAAATATAAAATTGTTAGAAGTCCAAAAAGTTATAATTCTCAAATAGGCGTTCCACTTAGTATTTTAAAAATAAATGAACAACATACTTTAGGAATTTTTGAAGCAGGAATTTCACAAGTAGGTGAAATGGAAAAACTTGAAAGAATTATTAAGCCTCAAGTTGGAATTTTAACAAATATTGGTTCGGCACACGATGAAGGGTTTGAAAGTAGAGAGCAAAAGCTACAAGAAAAACTAAAATTATTTGTAAACTCATTTGGTATAATCACAAATGAATTTTTAAGTAAAAAGTTAAGTCAGAATGTTCGTGAATATTTAGGGTTTATTGTAGTACCATCACCTAAAATTACTATTTCCAAAAATACTAACTCAACTTCTTTTTTCCTTAAACAAGACAATTTTAAAGTAAAGTTTAATATTCCTTTTACAGACGAAGCAAGTATAGAAAATGCAAAAATTTGTGCCACTTATATGGCAATGTCTAAAAAGGATTTTTCTGACTTTGAATATTTACCCAAAGTATCTATGAGGTTAGAGCTTTTTGACGGACCTAATAATGTAAAAATTATTAACGATACTTATAACGCTGATTTAGATTCTATAAGAATAGCATTAGATTTTTTAGTTAAAAACGCTACTAAAAAAAGAAGTCTAATTTTATCATATTTAACTAATTTGGAAAATGATGTTTTTTTAAAAAAGGAGTTGAAAAAACTATTATTAAAAACCAAGCTAAATAAGTTTATTACAGTTGGCGAAGAATGGAAAAACATTGAAGCAGATTTTAAGAATTTATCAAAAAAGTATCATAATTTTTCATCAAAAGAAGAATTAGTAAAGTCTTTTAAGTTGCTGAATATCAATAATGAAAGCATACTTGTTAAAGGTGAACGAAAGTATGATTTACAAAAAGTAAGTGAGCAACTAACCACAAAAAAACATGAAACTGTTTTAGAAATAAATTTAGATGCCATTGTTAATAATTTGAATTATTATAAGTCAAAATTGAACAAGAAAACTAAAATTTTGGTAATGGTGAAATCATTTGCTTACGGTATTGGAGCTTTTGATTTAGCAAAATTATTGGAACACCAAAATATAGATTATTTAGCAGTAGCATATTTAGATGAAGGCATTGAACTACGAAAGGCTGGAATTAGGTTGCCAATAATGGTAATGAATACTAATTTATATCAGTTTAAAAATTGTATTAGTTATAATTTAGAACCTGTAATTTTTGATGTTAGTAGTTTACAAAATTGGATTATATCAAAAGAATTTAATAAAGATTTACCGCTTCATTTAAAGATAAATACTGGAATGAACAGATTGGGAATTGATGAAAGCGAAATACTAGAATTAAATTCATTAATTCAATCAAATTCCTTAAATATTAAAAGTGTTTTTTCTCATTTAGTAGAAGCTGAAAATGTAAAAAATAAAGTATTTACTTTAAATCAGTTTGCTTCTTTTGATAAAGTAAAACAACAATTAAAACCCAATTTACCACAACAAACTTTTTTTCATATTCTTAATTCAAGTGGTGTGCTTAATTACCCTAAATTTCAATTAGATATGGTACGTTTAGGCTATGGTGTTTTTGGATATGCAAATGATAAAAACCTTATTCATTGTTTAACTTTTAAAACATTTATTTCTCAACTACGAATAGTTGAAAAAGGAAGTACAGTTGGTTATGGAAATAACTTTGTTTTAAAAAGTAAAAGAGTGGTGGCAACTATTGGAGTTGGTTATGCAGATGGCATAATGAGAAAAGCAGGAAATGGAAATTTTGCAGTGTCAATAAAAGGAAAAAGCTATCCTACTATTGGTAATATTTGTATGGATATGTGTATGATTGATTTAGGAGAAAACGTAGATGATATTACCACAAATGATGAAGTAATAATTTTCAATGCAGCACATTCCATTGAAATTCTTGCTCAAAGTTGTGAGACTATAAGTTATGAAATTATGACCAATATTAGCCAGCGAGTAAAAAGAGTTTATTGGCAAGAAGAGCTTAGTTAATATCTAAACAATATGGTTTTATTTCGTTATAAAATTTTTCACACTCTTTATAAAGTTTTGTTAAGTGTGGAGGTATTTTTTCTTCAGATTTAATATAAGGTTTAAAAGCCGTAGATTGATGAACATTTTTATACCAATACTTTGCCCAAACACCATCTTCTTTTTTTGCACCAGCTTTCCAATTAAGCATATTCTTATCAAAAGGAATATCGCAACATTCACAAATTTTTCTTAGGGCTTTTCTTGGATTTTTTAAAATAGTTGTTGAGTCTATAACACAGGCTAAAGTCTTTAATTTATGTAAATATTTAACTAATTTGGCTTGTTTGTTTATACCTAAATCATCAATTGTAGGGTTTTTTATGACTTTACTGAATGATCTTATCATTTCATAAGGGTTTCTTACTAAAACTATATTCTTAGTATTGGAAAGCATTTTTTCTAACTGATTTTCAGTTAAGCCTTTATAATGATGCGTCATATTTTTAAAAAAAACATAATCAGTTCCAAAATCCTTATTTACCATTTCGTCAATTACAACTTCAGCATTATTATTCATTGTTGCTAAAATTTCATTCTTACCAGGATGATAGTCAATATCAAAATTTTTCAAATAGTAAGCATACAATGGCTCATCAACTATACTCATATCTGTTCTATTTCCAAACGAATACATTAATGCGGTTGAAATATTACGTGGACTAGCACAAAGGTTTATTCTAATTTTTGTCATAAATGAATTTATAAAATAAGGGTTATCACGATTTTTTTTGTAAGGACGTATTGCAATGCGTCCCTACACATAAACGACAGATGAA
>JAHDDA010000091.1:1556-9036 GCA_020629595.1 Chitinophagales bacterium | reverse complement strand
TATTCATAATACCTAATAATTCTACCAGTATCTTTTCCTAAAATACTACGTTCGTAGGCTTTTATAACTTTTGTTGTTGGTACAGGATTATGTCCTGGAAAATAGCTTTTGTATTTTTCATAAGCATCTTCTACCATTCCTAAAGAAACTACATTTATTCTATGCTGGTTTTCTAATTCTAAGGCTACAGCTCTTGCAAAACTATGAATGCCTCCATTTACCATTGCAGCACTTGCTGTTTTTTCTACAGGGTCATCGGCTAAAATGCCTGTTGAAAGCGTAAACGAACCTTTTGGGTTTAGGTAATTTTGTCCAATTCTAACAAGATTTACCTGCCCCATTAATTTGCTTCGTAAACCAATATAATAATCTTCTTCAGATATTTCATTGAAAGGCGCCCATTTTGCTTCGCCAGCAATACAAACAATAGCATCTACATTACCTATTTTTTCAAACAATTGTTTAATAGAATTACTATCAGCAATATCAACTGTTTCATCGCCATTTGTACGTGCGGCAATTATTACTTCGTGTTCTGTATTGAAATGTGCTGTAATGCGTTTGCCAATTGTGCCGTTTCCACCAATTATTAGTATTTTCATTTTTATGTTTTTGAAAAGAAGAAAGTCAAGTAATGTTTTTAATGAATTATCTTTAATACAGGATATTTTTATAGTTAATCTTGTAGTGATGGTGATTTATCGCATCAGGACACGATAAATCGATGTCCGTACATTTTACATTTTTCTATAGAAAATTATCTAAAACTCAACTTTACCTAAAGTTGTTAAAATTGCCAATGCCATTCCATTATCGCCTTGCTGAATACAAGATTTTGCCATTTTGTAGGCTTGTTTAGGATTAAAATCTATATTTGAAATTAACTTTTGTGCCACATTCATAATAGCATCACTCGGCATTGCTGTTACTGAAGCAAGAGCAGCTTTTTCATTGGCATTTAGTTCTTCATTTTTAACAATAAAATCAGGAAGTTGGTCAAATCCTAAACCTAATTTATTTACTGGCTGAAAAATTTTGAATACTGCGTTTCCTTTTGCTCTTGCATAAAAAGCACGCCCCATTCTGCCAACTAAATCTATTTTGTTTGGGTCTATTTTGTTTTCTTCATCAAGTATGTTTTCTGAAATATGAATTTTAACTACTTCACAAAATATTAAATTTCCAGCTCCTCCTTCATTTCCTAAGGGTTTAATTTCTGTTACTTTGCATTCAAACTGAACGGGCGATTCAGCAATTCGTGGGGGTTTTATTACTTCAGAAGCTATTGGCGTTAATCCTGCTTTTTCAAATTCATTAATTTCAGATGGATAACTAATACTTGTTATGGTCATTTGACGTACTAAGTTGAAAGGCACAACATTTATTACCACTTCTTTTGTTGCTTCAATATTGGCTAAGGTATCTTTAGTTGTATTATCATCAACTCTGCGGTTTGAAGAAAATATAGCAATAGGTGGGTTAGAACTAAACACATTGAAAAAACTGTAAGGAGCAACATTAGCATTTCCTTCTTTATCGATTGTACTTGCCCAGCAGATAGGGCGAGGTGCTACTGCTCCCAATAAATATTGGTGCAATTCGGCTGTTGAAATATCTTTTGGTTCTAAACTTAACATTTTCCAAAGCTACTTCAATACCCATAGATAGACAAATAGTTTTGGGAATAAGTTTTTTTAAGTTGATAGCTAATAGTCCACAGTCCACAAACGATAGATTGTGGACTATATTCATTGACTAAATTTTAATTTTCAATTTTTATTGAGTAATCTTCTGTTTCACCACTGTCGTAATCTTCGCAAGGATCAATATCAGAATCGGTACTCATTATTACACGCATTGTTGTTATTTGTTCTTCAGCATCGGGTGAAATTGTAATAAAGCCTGCACAAGTTCCATAACGTGGTGTTGTACTTAAATATACTCTTTCCAAAAATTTATCAAAAATTCCATCTTTATTTTTGTCAATCCAAACGCCCCAGAAAAAACCATTTTCAGAACTTGATTTCATTTCAAAGGTATTTGAACTACCAGAGTTCAATGTAAATTGATTATTTGTGTAATTTCCATATCCATTATCATTTCCAGAAATTTTCCCGTCGTCTCCAATTTTAACTTGCGAAATAAAACCTGTTATAGTGCTTTGTCCTTCTGCACCACAAACATTTAAAGAACAAGCAGTAGTGAATTTTTGTACCTCAGAAAATTCTCCTTTTATACCATCACAAACTGCACGAACCTTCCATTCGTAATTAACACATTGATTTAATAAACTAACATTTCTAAAATTAGTATTAATAGTATAATTGGCTATTACGGTTGTTCCTTCTACCCATAACTGAATTTCGTATTCGTTAGCTCCAGGAATGACCTGCCAACTTAAAGTTGCAGTTGTTTCTTCAATGTTAGAAGTTAAAAGACCATTCACTTTACCACATCCTGGGTTTTCATTTGTGGTAGTAATTGTCATAAACTCGCTGTATGCACTCCATAAGTTACCACAATATGAACGAACTCTTACTTTTAAGTTACCATTTATATTAATATCACTAAAAGTTGCCATACTACCTGAAACGGTTACTGTTTTTGTTAATTCGTTATTTGTATATAACTCTGCTTGATAGAAAACAGCATTTTCTTGTTCATTCCAATTAAACTGTAACATATTATCACCCATTGAAATTAAATTTAAGCCACTAGGAGTACCACATATAACTTGTGTTGGTGATGCACTCTCGGTTGTTTCGAAGGTTATAACAGGAGAATTTAAGCTAATTCCATCATCACAAATTGATTTTAGTCTTATTTCATAAATTGAATTAGGAATTAAATTTGTAAGTTCTTTTTCTGTACCTTCAACATATTCTATATCTGGAATTGTTTGATTTTCTCTTTTTAAGAATAAAATGTATTTGTCGGCTTTAGTTACTTCATTCCAATAAATGGTTGCACTTTCATCTGATATATTATTGACTGAAATTCCTGAAGGAAAATTACATCCTTCTTCTGTTGCTGTGTTATCATTTGGTGTTGAGCCATTGTCTTCATTGGTATTTGAACTTCCATTTGAAGAGAGTGTACTTGCCGTATATAAATTTGTAAACTCACCAGCAAAGCTACCACACATACTTCTTATTTTAATAGCATAAGGTGTATTGGGTTGTAAATTTGTAAATGTATATAACTCATTACCTACAATTTGATATTCCCAACCATTTTCATTATCACTTTCAGTTATTCCTATTATGTAAAATGAAGCCTCAGGCAGTTGATTCCAATTGGCTGTTAATGTAGTTGTAGTTGCGTTAGTAACAAATAAACCAGTTGGTGGTGGGCAATTAGATTGACTTGGTGGAGGTGTGTTGACATTGGTTGTAAATGCAATAATGTTAGAGAACGAAGATGATATTCCAGAACAACTTGCTGAAACTCTTGCTTCGTAGTTTGTGCTTGGTAAAAGGTTATTTATTGTTATTTGATTTGAAGGAGTAGAACGACTTTCCCAATTTTGATTTTCTTGTCGTATATAAACGAAATAATTATCTGCGTTATCAATATTTGCCCAAGTAAAACTTGCCGAGTTTGAGCTTGTGTTACCCAAGTTGAAGTTTGATGGTGTATTACAAGTTTCCTGTATTGGTGCATTATCTGTTAGGAAGCTACCAGTATAATAAGCTCCAGATTCTATATCATCGCAGTTAGTGCTTAGTATAAAAACATAGCTTGTGGCTGCTTCTAAGTTTGAAAACATAAAGCTATTATTTGAAATGGTGTTATGATTCCAATTTGAAGTACCAAATTTTCTAATGCTAATATTATAAGAAGTTGCATTTTCTATTGCTGACCAACTAACCAGTACATTACTTTCACTCATTACATTCACATTTACACTATTTGGTTGTACACATTCCACTACTTCCATTTCAGTAGAGAAAGTCGTTATGGATGAATAATCTCCAGATACTCCATTACAAATAGCATAAACTCTAAATTGATAAATTTTTCCTGCTTGAAGTGTATTGATTGTATAAAAATTATTGTTGGCATTGTAAGGTGTCCAACTACCATTTAATTCCCTAACAAATACAACATAAGCATCAGCATCATTAATTGTATTCCAAGTAAAAGTTGCTGAATTGGTTGTAATATTTTGTGTTTGTAAATTTGTGGGTATTGGACATTCAGGAAGTTCTTCTTCTATTGTTGTTGTGAAGCTATAGATTTGATTACTTTGTACAGTTTCGTCTTCGCATTGACTAGAAACAGTTACTTGGTAAGTTGTATTTGGCTCAAGACCAGATAATGTTATTTGTTTGTTTTCAGTAGTTTTATAATTGTAATTTACATCTGATAATTTTTTATAACCAATTATGTAATTGTCAGCATCAGGTACATCATTCCAAGAAATAAAGGCTGAATTTGATACAATGTAATTTATTTCAACTCCCGTAGGTGGAAAACAATTTTGAACTACTAACTCATTAGTTGTAAAGTTAATTGTGTTAGTTTCTTCTGAGTATATGCCATTGCCACAATTTGCTCTTACCTTTACAAAGTAAGTTGTATTAGGTTCTAGATTGTTAAAAAATATAGAATTGATTTCACTTGTAAATTCTGCCCAAGGTTCATTTCCTTTTTTACGGAAAACGGTATAGTTTATAGCACCACTTACAGCTCCCCAGCTTATCAAAACATTATTTGTTCCTAAATTATTATAACTTATGTTTAAAGGCGTATCGCAAGTATTACTTAATGGAAGTGTGGTAAAGTATCCTGTAATACTAGACAATGATGTATTCGTTCCGCAGATTGAGTTAATTGTATATACATAATTTGTATTAGGTGATAAATTTCCAATTATTTTTTGTGTTTCTGTAGCAATAACTTCAAATTCATTATTAGTTCCAATTTCTCGAATTTTTATAGAGTAACTATCAGCTGTTGTTATTTCTGACCAACCTAAACTAAGCGTAGCATCGGTTACATAATTAACTTGTGAAAATTGAGGAGGATTACAAAAATCAATATCGATAGTTACATTATCTTCTAAATCACAAACATTTGATGATAATAGACTTGTTCTATGTAGGTCAAAAGAAATTCTCATTCTTTGAATTTGTCCTAAAGTGAAACTAGTTCGACAATTTAGATAGCCATAATCCATATAATTATTAATCAAATCTGGCTGATCTCCCAAGCCACCAAAACTAATTGGTCTGAATGGATTTTGAGAAGTTAAATCATTGGCATCTGTACTACAAGTGTTAGGGCTACTATCACAATCGTAAGCAAATTGAGAATTTTCAGGAGGCGTATCACATACTTTGTCATTGTCGGCTAAACAATTATTATTTTTACATCCATCTTCAAAAGGATGTAGAAGATCTAAATAATGTCCAACTTCATGAAATAACAACTTCGATAATTGTAAATTTCCACCTACATTATCTGCCTCAATTACAATTCCGTCATATATCGTTCCATGTACTTCGGCTTGATATGAGTAACCGCTAATTCCGCAGTTGTCATCATAACAAATATTTTCAACTACCCAAACGTTTAGATATTTATTTGCATCCCATCTAACAGTATTTTGTTTAATACCCGGTTCTTCAGTTTGAATTTGAATTTCAGAATAAGTATTTGAACTAAATCTGTTAATACCACTTGATAATCCTCCAGATTCATTTAAGGTGGCTAAGCAAAATCTAAATCCTGTATCATGACCTTCTGGAAAATAAAATTGACCAGAATTAGAAAATGCGTCATTAAGATGTTGAATTGCAAGGTAGATTCTTTCATTACTTAAGTTACTTCCTTCTCCAATTGGAGTTCCATTGGGATGAATTATATGAAAAACTACTGGAATTGTTATTATATCATCAGATTCTTTAAGTACACTTTTGTCCTTTAATGTTTCAGATAAAATTTCTTCATCCATTTGTAATCTAAACTCTGAAAATTCATTATTTACAGAGTTTAACTGCTCCATAATTTTATGGGTAGCACAATTATGAATAACATCTTTAACAACTATTTTTTGGGCATCTATTTTTATGTATATCAAGAAAAATATAAATATTATTAAACTCTTATTCATCTTTTTAACTTTACTATCCTTATACTACCAAAATTCGTGCTAAGTTTCAAGTTTAAAAGTTAAACTAATATACTAATCGTTTAATATGTTGCAAATTTCATTTATCCATACTTTAATTCCTATATACCAACATTTTACACATTACATTTTATACTTATTGTCATTTAAAATATTTGTTTAACATTGAACTTTCAAGTTATTTTCTTAAATATTCAAATACCTCATATAGTGAGATTTACAATTAATTTATCCAGAGTGAACTTGCTTCACAATTAGATAGGTGGGTAAACCAAAGAATATTTATAATGAAAAACTTATTATTTGAAGAATTTTTCAAAGATGAGAAAAGGAAATAAGTTTTATTTGTAGAAATTTGTGTTTGACTTTTTTAAGAAATGAATTAAGGCAAGTTGTTTATTTTTGAATTTCTAATATACCGACTTTACTTTTATTTAAATCCCAATTATTGAAATCTAAGTTATTTACTAAAGCATTTAAGTCGGAATCCCAGTTTACATATTGGTTAATAATTGCACTATTGGTTCCCCAGTAGTTGTAGTCAATATTATTAATTAATCCATTTGCATCAAAGTCTCCACAGTATAATACAGTTCGTCCAGACTCAAGTTGTTTTAATTGACCTGTACCTGATGCCTTATCTACACTTGTACTAAAGTCATAAGCGGTTTGAAGTGTGTTTGGTAAGTTAATTGCTTGTTTAGTCATAACTCCTAAATGTGCTTTATGGTATAAAGCAACATAATAATTTCCAGCTGGTACACTAAATTCCACACCAGCTTGACTGTCAATATCTAAGATAACTCCATCATTTTTAATTAAAGCAGCTCTTTTATCAACGATTAAACTTGGATTCTCTGCATCTCTTAACTCTATATACACCCAATCAGTAATATGTGCATCAAAATTAACCGCCGTTTCAGTTCCGTTATAATTGTGATTAGTGTTAGAGTATGGTTGATTGGAAGGCAGTAAATTACTACTTTGCAATGCAGTTTGCATAAAACCTGTACTTTGATTGTAAGGACCTTCTAAAAAAGCTTTTATAAATGCTACAGTTTCTGAACTAACAGGTTGATTATTTGTTAGACCAGGCGTACCAGCGACAACAGCTTCCCAACTTGATGGTAAGGAATTATCTAAATTTGTATCTATAAGATGCAAGACATATGGTACATCACTTTCTGGCCAAGGAGCAGTAGTTAAAAAATTAACTTCATCTACCAGACAACTTCTTTCATCAAAAATCTGAATATTATCTCCTATTGTTAAATCAACACCCGTAAAATCGGTAGTATTTAATGAAGTTCCAAATATAGACTCAAATTTCAAATCATCTTCTAA
>JAHDDA010000091.1:0-1456 GCA_020629595.1 Chitinophagales bacterium | reverse complement strand
AAATATTTTAATCCATTTACCTCCATTTGTAGATATATATCATAAGTACCTGGGGTTTCAAAAACGTGTGTTGGATTTGGGTTATTTAACTCTGTACTACCGTCTCCAAAATTCCAGTTATAAGTATTTCCTAAAGTAAGGGAGTTACAATAAGAATTTGAAGCGTCAAAAGTTACCTGCAAAGGAGCTTCGCCTTCTAAAACACTAGATGAGAAATTTGCTGAACAATCAATTAATTCATCATTAATAATTCTTATTAATTCTCCATTAGATGGATTCCAAAAGTCTATATTTTTAGGGAAATTTTCATAATCTGTATTATCTAACCTATAACAAACTTCATCTGCATTATCTGTTAGTACAGTTCTTACATCAATTTTTTCTTTACTTATAATCGCCCACTGAAAATGATTAACACCTTCAGTATCTCTTGTCCATTCTTTACTATCATTTGGCTCTCTTAAAGGCGCCCCCCAACACCCTGAACCGGTAAAAACAGTTCCTTGTCTATCAAAAACAAATCCTTCATCATAGCCTTCTAAATTCCAATCATCAGTAGGTCTTATAGGCCAAGTTGTTTTACACAAGTGTATGTCAGACTCTTGAACTAATTTTACTTTGTAATTGTAAAATAAATCTGCCCAGTTATCGTATTGTAAAGTTCCATCTGCTTTAGAAGCGTAGTGAGGTCGCATTGGCTTATGATAATGAGCTATTCGCCAAGTGTAATATGGAAAGTTTGTCGATAAATCTTGTGCTAGCCAAGTTGTTTGATCCCCTGAAATTGAAACTTCAGTATTTAAGGTGTAAATTCTAAGTAAATCATTAAATCCTATTGCATAATATCCCTTTACATCAGTATCAAAAAATCTTTCAATGTAGCTTACTGTAGAGAATACGTTTTTTTCGTGATTACCTTCAGCAACAATGATAGGAGTCATTCTTCCATCGTCTGCGATTGTTTCTTGCCAATCATCAAACCAATTTTGCCATTCAGCCGAAGTAGCCAAATTAGTCATATCACCAGCAAAAGTTACTAAATGAGGTCTAATTTTAGCTACAAGTCTGTTTGCATTTACCCTAATATCTCTATTATTTCGAGAGTCGCCCCCCATAACAATAGAAATAGGATCATTGCTATCATCTGAGGCAGTTTTAAAATAAAATCTTCTACTTACAGAATTATCATCAGAAATTACAAAATAATAATTGGTATTGGGTAATAAGTTTGTAAGCTTTATGAACTTTGTGTTCATTCCTCTAAAATTATCAAAACTTTTGTAAACAGTTTCAATATTTGGATACTTAGTTATATCTGTACCAAAATCATTTGTTCCATAGAAAACTTTATGACCAATTCCATCAATTGCATTAAAACCAATAGTAATAGTCGATGTAGGATCGTCATTAATGATAAGACGATATTTGTCTGTTGTAGCAAACAATAGTGTATTAC
>JAHDDA010000090.1 GCA_020629595.1 Chitinophagales bacterium | reverse complement strand
AAAAAAACGTTAAGGATAACAATTATTTCACAAACTTATAATCTTTACCAGGGAAATAAGCCATTGAGCCTAATTCTTCTTCAATACGTAAAAGTTGGTTATATTTTGCCATTCTATCGGTTCTAGAAGCTGAACCAGTTTTAATTTGCCCAGTATTTAAAGCAACTGCCAAATCTGCAATAGTTGTGTCTTCTGTTTCGCCCGAACGGTGAGAAATAATACTGTTGTAACTAGCACGAGTTGCCATATTTACGGCATCAATTGTTTCGGTTAAAGAACCAATTTGGTTTACTTTTACCAAAATAGAGTTAGCAACACCTTTTTTAATTCCAGTTGCCAAACGGTTTACATTAGTTACAAATAAATCATCGCCAACCAACTGTACTTTTTTGCCAATTTTTTTAGTTAAATATTTCCAGCTTTTCCAATCGTCTTCATCTAAACCGTCTTCAATAGAAATAATTGGATATTGCTCTGAAAGTCTTTTTAAGTAATCAGACATTTCTTCACCATTCAATTTTTCGCCAGTAGATTCTTTTAAGTGGTAAATACCATTTTCTCTGTCGTAAAACTCAGAAGCCGCCACATCTAAAGCAATTTTAATATCATCGCCTGGTTTGTAACCTGCTTTTTCTATTGCCATTAAAACAGTATCTAAGGCTTCTTCGTGCGAACCTAAATTTGGAGCAAAACCTCCTTCATCGCCTACATTTGTAGAATGTCCTTTGCTGTGTAATACTTTTTTTAGATGGTGGAAAGTTTCAACACCCATTCTTAACGACTCAGAAAAAGTAGCCGCACCAACAGGTACAATCATAAATTCTTGAAAATCAATACTATTATCGGCGTGCGAACCACCATTTATAATATTCATTAAAGGAATAGGCATTGTATTGGCATTTACGCCACCAATATAACGGTACAATGGTAAGGTCGATTCTTCGGCGGCAGCTTTTGCACAAGCCATTGAAACAGCTAAAATTGCGTTTGCCCCCAAGCGAGCTTTATTAGGCGTTCCATCTAAATCAATTAAAATTTTATCAATCAAATTTTGCTCAAAAATATCACAACCTTCCAATTCAAATGCAATTTCATTATTCACAAAATCAACTGCTTGTTGTACACCTTTCCCTAAATAAATTGATTTATCTCCATCACGCAATTCAACAGCTTCGTACTGCCCCGTAGATGCACCCGAAGGAACAGCCGCACGTCCTAAACAACCCGATTCTGTGGTAACTTCCACCTCAACTGTTGGATTTCCTCTTGAATCTAAAATCTGACGAGCAAAAACATCAATAATAAAACTCATTTTACTTTTTTATAGATTATTAAATAATTAGTACAAATTTCGTTCAAAAAATTCATTATCGGATGAAAGTATATTTTAACTTCATATTAAATTCCTTTGTTTTTAAAAAAAGTACCTTTGCAGTTTTACGGTTTATGAGTTAAGTAGTTAAAAGGTTTGTGCGTTCAATTCTTTATTTAGCAAAAACTCATTAACTTAAAAACTCATTTACTGATTAACTGAAAATAAATGTTTGCTACTTTTTTTGAACTATTTTATTACCTCTTTGGCGTTGAAATTCCAATTTTAAAAATTATTAAAACCTTTGGTTTTTTAATGGCGTGTGCTTTTTTAACAGGTGGAATAGTTGTTACACGAGAATTTAAAAATTTAGAATCTAAAGGCTTATTTAAACCAACTGATGAAAAATTTGTAAGAGGTGGTGGTTTAAGTATTTTCGATTGGGTGAGTAATATTTTGCTTGGCGGACTTTTAGGTTACAAATTATCGTTAATGATTGTAAACTGGAATAAGTTTTCAGAAATAAATCCCGATGATTTTTTGCTTTCTTTTGATGGCTATTGGTGGGGAGCTGTAATTGGAGCAGTTTTAATAACTGGTTTGGCATATTGGGGAAGAAAAAAAGAAAACGAACAAATAGCCGAATTTGTAAGAGATGGTAAAAATCCTTTTCCAAATACAAATTTTAATGCTTCTACCTACAAAAATGGGCAAGAACTTAACTTAATTAAAAAGGTATTGCCAAGCGAAAGAGTACCAGAATTAATAACCATTGCGGCTGTTTCGGGTGTTTTAGGAGCTAAGTTATTTTCTTGGTTTGAAGATTGGGACAGCTTTTTAAACGATCCAATTGGGCATTTACTTTCTTTATCAGGATTAACATTTTATGGTGGTTTAATTTGTGCCTCTTTAGCCTTAATTTACTATGCTTACAGCAAAAAAATGAATATTTTAAGGATAATGGATGCTGGAAGTTTAGCCATTATGTTGGGTTATGGTGTTGGGCGTTTGGGCTGTCATTTTTCGGGCGATGGTGATTGGGGAGATCCAAACCCATACACTCGCCCCGATTTTTTAAGTTGGCTACCCGATTGGGCGTGGGCTTATACTTACCCAGGAAATGTAAATAAGGAAGGCAAGAGAATGGCTGATTGTATTAGTGAGTATTGTTATGAATTATATGAAGCTGTTTACCCTACGCCAGTGTGGGAATTTACTATGGCGGTAATTATTTTCTTAATTCTTTATTCGTTGCGAAATAAATTAATTCATTTGCCAGGAATGTTGTTTGCCGTTTATTTAATGTTTAATGGAATAGAACGTTTTACCATTGAAATTATAAGGGTAAATGCCGATTATAATGTTCTTGGTTTTATGCTTTCTTTTTCACAAGTAATTGCCATTGGCTTAGTTTTAACAGGAATTTTAATGGCATTGGCATTGCGTTTTTATTATAGTAAAAATCCTGTGAAGATTTCGTAAGTAAACATAAATTTACTTCTCAACCTATCAGGTTTCATTAATTGAAGAATTGACAAATTATGAATATTTTTTATTGGCACAACCTGATAGGTTTTATCAAAGCGAGTTCATTTATAATAATATTGTCTTCAATCATTTCTTGTTCCGAAATACAAAAAACACCTTCAACTTTTTGCCACTTCGAAGCTAAAGAAAGCTGGATGTATGCTTCTGATTCGACAAAAACTGATGGCTATTATTATCATTTAGAACCTGCAATTGAATGTGCAGAGCAAACTGGAAAGCCTATTTTGCTTGTTTTTACTGGTTGGAGTGTCAGTAGCAATAATATAGCACAACTATATGAAAATACACAAACTAAAAATTTAGTTAGAGAAAATTTTGTTGAAGTACATTTATATGTTGACGACAAAATGAAAATAGATTTTGGACAAAAAAATTATAGAGGTAAAGATATTAATACAGTTGGAAGAATGAATGCTCATTTTCAGTTTACACATTTCAATAAATTAAGTCAACCTTATTATGCCATTGTAGATAAGGATATGAATAAACTTTGTGAGCCTATTGGTTATGTTCCTAAAAGGGAAAAATACCGTTTTATTGAGTTTTTAAAGTCTGGAATTAAAGGTTTTGAGAAAAGTAAATAATTATTTTAAGAATACAAAAAAGCCTCAATTTCAAATGTAGAAATTGAGGCTTTACTTTTAGTTTTTGATTGTTTGGGTTTATCCAACACCACCCGACATTAAAACAAATGCACCACAACCTGCCAAGAAACCAACAAGGGCAAGCCAACCAATATTTTTTAAATACCAGATAAAATCAATTTTTTCCATACCCATAGCAGCAACACCAGCAGCCGAACCAATAATTAACATACTTCCACCAGTACCAGCAGAAAAAGCAACAAAATGCCAAAGGTTATGATCTATTGGGAAATCAGTAATTGGATACATACCCATTGAAGCAGCAACTAAAGGTACATTATCAATTAATGCAGAAAGGAAACCAAGCACTACAATAACAATATCTAAGTTTCCGATAGAGGCTTCCATTTGCTCGGCTAAACCTCTAAGTAAACCAACTTTATGTACACCATCGGCTCCCATCACTGCTGCAGATTCTAAAGCGGCAACTGCCACCAAAATTCCTAAGAAAAATAATATACTTGACATTTCAATTCTTGAAAGTGCCGTATGTGCAGTAGAGGCGTGTCCGCCCCCATGTCCGTGGTCTTTTGAAAAATCTTCATCTGGATGAATGTATTCAGAAACTAACCAAACAATACCCAATGAAAGCATCATACCCACGTAAGGAGGTAGGTGTGTAAGTGTTTTAAAAATAGGAACAGCTACTAAGCCTGTAATACCAAAAAATAACATTGTTTTACTTGATAGTGATACTTCCTTAGCAATATTGGCATCTTTGTCAGTTTCTGGTGCAGAAATATGCCCTTTAAATGCTTTTAATTGTAAAGCAATTATTATAGGTAAGGCAATACAAATTACAGATGGTATTACCAAGTTTTGAATTAACCCAGTTGTAGAAACCTTTTCGCCAATCCAAAGCATAGTAGTGGTTACATCACCAATTGGCGACCACGCACCACCAGCGTTAGCAGCAATTACGCCCATACTTACAAACCAAATTCGTTCTTCTTTTACAGGAATTAACTTTCTAAGTAAAGAAACCAATACAATTGTTGCGGCTAAATTGTCTAAGGTAGCTGACAAAAAGAATGCTAAAACGCAAATCATTATCAACATTGTAGATTTTTTGGTGGTATTTATACGGTTAGTGATTACTGAAAAACCACGATGTAAATCTACAAGTTCAACTATTGTCATTGCACCAATTAGAAAAAGTAAAATTTCGGCTACTTTTCCAATGTGGTGTAGTAAAACAGGAGAAAGGGCGTATTTGTAATAGCTTTTACCCTCACTCAATTCAATTAAGTGTCCATGATGGTCAACCAATTCCGAATGTCCCAGTGAAATAGCTGCCCAAGCTAAAGCACCCATAATTAAAGCAGGAACAGTTTTATCAAGTTTAAGAGGATGCTCAAATACAATAGCAATGTAGCCAATAAGAAATATGGCTACGACAATAGTAATTACCATTTTTTAAATAATTTTCGATCGAATTATTAAAATAAAACTGCAAATATACAAATTAAGGAATGATGAATTACTAAATACTATTCTTATACGCATTAAATTTTACTACAGGCTGATTAGGGAAGTATAGTTTTACAAATCTATACTATCAATAATTTTTCCTTTAATTCAAGAAACCGTCATAAATTAGAAATTAAAATGTTAAAGATTTAATAACGGATTTTTTTGATGTACTACTTGTAGGGATGCCGATTTATCGCATCTCTTATGGTTCATAAAAAAATTAAAATGTTATGATATTTCTTTTTTAAGGTACTAAATAACTTTCAACCCAATTTTCATTTTCCAATTCAAATAATTTCCTTTTGTGTCCGGTTCTGTTTAGCAATAAAGCATCAATAGATGTTATATGACAAGCAATAACGGCAAAATTTTCATAAGCATATTTCACTGTTTTTAGACTATCAATATTTTTAAGATATTTTTCTTCTAAGTTGTTAGTTTCACAATCACATTTTACCGATGGTGGCATTTTTCCCAAGTATCCTTTTACAGAATTTGCAGAAGATTTAGACCAAAGCCATTTTGATGTTTCATTTTTATGATGAACAATAGCTTTTGCTTTTATACTTAGTTGTAATTTTTGCCTAGAATTGTAAAAAAGTAAGGAAACATTTGGGTTAATGTTAATTTGTTCCACTTTAGGTGATCTAAAATCGGTGTGAATATAGATGATTGCATCTTTTTTATTAAAAAACCGTAAAACTACCATTCGTTGGTTGACTTGATTTTTTGAACTAATGGTCGCAAATACAAAATAATGAAAATTATGCTTTTTATCAACACAAGCTCTTTGTAATTCATTTATAATATTATCTAATGTAATCTTAGGCATATCTTGTAAAACATTTGTAGGTTAAGGATACTTAATTATCTTATTTTATATATTAAAAAAAATATATTTTATACATTTGTTAAACATCTTAATTGAAACATTACATTAGACAATAAAAAAAACTAACTTTTTGTTTATTTTGGCAGAAGAATATGACTGATAATAAAAGTAACATAGAACAAATAAATGAGTGGTTATATGAGGGTAGTTTATCTATGGAAGCTAAACTGTGGACTAATGCTATTGATTACTTTGAAAAAGCAGCCGATTTGGCTGAAAAAATTGATTTAAAGAAAAGTCAGTTAAATGCCTTAGTAAATCTTGCAAAATGCCACGAAGTAAGATTGATGTATGCAAAATCAATGACTGTTTTAAATACAGCATTATCTATTTCAAGAAGAATTAATAGTAAGTCGGTAGAATCTGAAATATTACAAACATTAGCAAAACTTAACTTAAAACTCAATGAATTTGAAACTGCCCTAGAGCAAATTTTTAAGGCTATTTGTATATATGAAGACTTAGATGATTACAACAAAATAGGAATGGCATATTTGCAAATTGCCGAAATAAATCTTAAAACTTTAAATTATGAGTTAGCATTAGAAAATTTATTAAAAGCTAAAAAAATTCTTGCAAACAATCCAGATCAAAATTTACAAACTAAAATATATCGTCTTTTAGCTGAAGCCTATTTAGAAAATGGTAATCATAATAAAGCATTTTATTATTGTTTGAAAAGTAGTGAAAAGGCTGAATCTTTGGAATTATACGATGAAACCCGTAAAAGCTATCTTTTAATGGGTAGAACTTATATGGAAAAGAATAACTTCAAACTTTCTTTAAAACATTATAATTTAGCCCTAAATGCGGCGAAAAAGGTTGAAGATGATTTGGAAGTTTCTAACGTTTTAAGTAAAATAGCAGAGCTTTACAATAAATGTAATCGTTTTCATGATGCTATAGATACTTTAGATAAAGCCATTTCTACCGCAATAATAAAATCTGCCAATTACTTACTAGCCGATATTTATCTTAGCTACACAACTGCTTTTGAAGGTTTAAGAAAATATCAAAAAGCCTTACAAAATTTTAAGAAATACAATCATATTCAAACAACTTTACAGGAATATAAAATTAGACTTAAAACTGATGCACTTGAAACTAAAACCGAATTTGCAAGAGCCGAGAAACAAAAGTATTTAGCAATTGAATCTTTAAAACTTAAAGACCAATTTTTAGCCAATATAAGTCATGAAATAAGAACACCAATGCATGGAATTATTGGGCTTACAAGTAATTTGCTAAGTGACAACCCAAGAGAAAACCAAAAAGAAGAGTTAAATTCTATTTATGATGCAGCAAGTAGGCTAAATCAAATGTTGAAAGACTTACTTTATCTTTCAAAGATAAACACAGGAAAATTAAACATTAATGATAAAGATTTTGAGTTAAATAGATATATGAGTCAGCTTATAGAGTTGGTTAATTTGGTTAAGAAAGAAAAACCTGTTGAGGTAAATTATCATATAAGTAAAAATGTACCTATTATCTTAAATGGCGATCCTCATAGGTTACTTCAGATATTACTAAACCTATTCAATAATGCCATCAAATTTACACACGAAGGAGAGGTTGGCTTAGATGTACGATTAGTTTCAAAAGTAAAAAATAAACTTATTATTAGATTTACGGTATATGATACAGGTATTGGAATAAGTAATGACAACTTAGATAAAATTTTTAAACCCTTTCAACAAATTGATGAATCAAATGCTAGAGCCTACGAAGGAAGCGGCATAGGTTTAAATATTGTACAGCAAATTGTAAATATTTTGAATGGTACAATTAGGGTTGAGAGTGAAGAAAACAAAGGATCTAAATTTCACGTAGAATTGCCATTTAAAGTTTCTGAAAAAGATAAAATAGAATCATACATAGAAGAAGCTGTTGTTGATGAGTTTCAAATTTCTGAAGGCTCTAAAGTACTTATAGTTGAGGATAATAAAATAAATCAGCTATATATTAAACGTTTGTTAAGTAAATGGAAAAGTATAAGATTTAAAGTAGTTTCGGGTGGAAAAGAAGCCATTAAAATATTGGAAGATGAAAGTTTCGATTTGATACTAATGGACTTACAAATGCCAAGAATGAGTGGTTTTGAATTGACTAATTATATTAGAACAGAAACAGAAGAACCTACATCTAATATTCCAATAATTGCTATTACTGCAAACGACTCACCATTGATTGAAGAACAAGTTGTGAAAGCAGGAATGAATGGTTATTTATTTAAGCCTTTTAATGAAATGGAACTTATCAATATTATGAAACTTCACATAAATATTAGTAAGTTAAGCAATGAAAATGAGTTTGCAACAGGAGAAGTCGCTAGTTCACCTGAGTTACTTAAAAATCTAAGTAAAAAAGTAAATGGCGATAAACGTTATATGGCTGAATTTATTGAAATTTTCTTAGATCAATACCCTGAAGCTGTTACCTTAATTTTACATCATACTAAAGAAAATGATTGGGAACAGGTACAGCGAGTAGCACATCGGATAAAATCTACGATTAATATTGTGGGACTAGGCGACTTGTATGAGGTTGTACGGGCAATTGACAAACATACTCGAACAGAAACCGACCAAGAAACCATTATGCCACTTTATAAACAATTTGTTGAAATTGGAGATTTAAGAGTGTTGCAACTAAATAATGAACTAAAAAGATTGCAATTGGCAATTAAATTAGAAGACAAAAAAAAGAAAAACTAATTATTTAAAAATGTCGTTTAACGTAGTATTGTTACACCCTCAAATACCCAATAATACTGGCAATATTGGAAGATTGTGTTTGGCTACCAATTGTAAATTACATTTAATTGAACCCTTGGGTTTTGAATTATCAGATAAGTATTTAAAACGAGCAGGTTTAGACTATTGGCAACATTTAGAATATAAAGTCTATTCAAGTTGGCAACAGTTTTTGCATCAACAAGCCAAAAATATTAGATTTTTTGTATTAAGTGCCCACGCTTCACATTCTGTTTGGGAACATCAATATCAAGTAAATGATTATTTTGTTTTTGGAAAAGAAGCAGATGGATTTGGTAGTGATTTTTTAGAAAAATACGAAAATCACGCACTTACAATTCCTCAATACAATGATAAAGTACGTTGTTTAAATCTAGCAAATTCTGTGGCTATTACTATTTATGAAGGTTTAAGGCAGAT
>JAHDDA010000089.1 GCA_020629595.1 Chitinophagales bacterium | reverse complement strand
TTTTGCAAAATAAACATATATTTGTGTTACAAAAGTAAATTTTAATGAAAGATTACATAGCAAATTTAAAAAATGACCTTCCAGCATCGCTGATTGTGTTTTTGGTGGCTGTGCCTTTGTGTTTAGGAATTGCCTTAGCATCGGGTGCTCCATTATTTTCGGGTATCATTGCAGGAATTGTAGGTGGAATTGTGGTAGGTTTGTTAAGTGGTTCGCAATTAGGTGTTAGTGGACCAGCAGCAGGTTTAGCAGTTATTGTACTTAATGCCATTCAAGATTTAGGGGCATTTGAAATATTTTTATTAGCCGTAGTAATTTCAGGGGTTATTCAGTTTTTGCTTGGTGTTTTACGAATGGGAATTATTGGTTATTACTTCCCCAATTCGGTAATTAAAGGAATGTTGGCAGGTATTGGTGTTATTATTTTCATAAAGCAAATACCAATAGCACTTGGTTATATTAAAGGGCAAGAGTTTTCTTTTGCTACTATGTTCAATGATATGTCAATGGGTACTGTTGCCATTACGCTTGCTTCGGTACTAATCTTAATTCTTTGGGAACAAAAGTTTATGAAAAATATTTCCATATTTAAGATTATTCAAGGACCTTTGGTTGTTGTAAGTCTTGGTATTGTGGCATATTTAGCATTAAAAGGAACAGATTTGGCTTTAATTAAAGGGCAAATAGTAGATATTCCTGTGGCTGATAGTCTTGCTGGTTTTAAAGACTTATTTACACGTCCCGATTTTTCGCAATGGAATAATCCAGAGGTTTATAAAGTAGCGGTAGTTTTAGCAATTGTGGCTTCATTAGAAACTTTACTTTGCTTAGAAGCAACCGATAAATTAGATCCATTAAAGCGTGTTTCGCCCGCAAACCAAGAGTTAAGAGCTCAAGGAATTGGAAATTTAGTTTCGGGTTTAATAGGTGGTTTACCAGTAACACAGGTTATTGTTCGTAGTTCAACCAATATTATGTCGGGTGGAAGAACAAAAGTTTCAGCTATTGCTCATGGTGTTATTTTATTATTTAGTGCAATGGCTATTCCTACGGTTTTAAACTTAATTCCATTGGCAAGTTTAGCAGCTATTTTATTTATGGTAGGTTTTAAATTGGCTCGTCCGAGCATTTTTATTGAAATGTATAAAAAAGGTTGGACAAACTTTGTTGCATTTGTTGTTACCATTTTAGGAATTGTATTCACCGATTTATTAACAGGAATTGGTATTGGAATGGCGGTTGCAATTTTCTTTGTTTTGTATAATAACTATAAAAAACCATTCTTATTCGAGAAAGATAAGCATATTACCGATAGTGGTGAAATTGTAATTCAGTTAAGCGAAGATGTAACATTTTTAAATAAAGCGAATATTCAACGTGCATTAAATGTTATTCCAGATAACAAAAAAGTAATTATTGATGCTTCAAAATCAATTGATATTCACCAAGATGTTATTGATTTAATTGAAGAATTTAAAATAAATGCCGTAGAACGCAATATTGAAGTTGAGGTGATTGAAAGAAATATGAAATCTATGAAAAAATCGCCTATAAAAGAATTGGAAAACTCAATGCAAAATGTACCAGCATTGATGGGATAATTTATAATGATTTTTCATTATTTCGAAAAGCCACAAATGACAAAATGTTGTTTGTGGCTTTTTTGTTTCATATCCCAACTACATCACACCATACATTTTATATTTTTATGGATTTACATCCATCTCTTTTAATATATTATATCTTCGATACTTAATGAAAAATACTATCAAATACCTTTTGCCTACTCTTGTATTTTTATACATTGCAGTTTGTATATTTCTATATTTTATGCAAGAAAAGTTTTTGTTTCACCCCACAAAAACACCAAAAGATTTTAAGTATAATTTTCCTTCCTATTTTGAAGAGGTTTTTCTTGAAACACAAGATAATATTAAACTACATGGTGTTCATTTTTTTAACAAAGAAAAACCGAATAAGCAAGTAGCCTTGTACCTACACGGAAATGGTGGAACAATAGAAGGTTGGGGATTCAGTGCAGATTTATTTTTAAAAAATAGTATAGATGTTTTTTACTTAGACTACAGAGCTTATGGAAAAAGTGAAGGCAAAATAAGTAATGAAAAAGCACTTATTACCGATGCACAATTGGCTTACAATTATTTGAAAGAAATCTACGGAGAAGGCAATATTTTATTAGTTGGTACTTCTATGGGAACAGGAATTGCAACTGCATTAGCCACTCAAAATTCGCCATTTGCTTTGGTGTTAAATGCACCTTATTACAGTCTTGTTAGTTTGGCACTTGAAAAAATGCCTTTTGTGCCTTCTTTTTTAGTAAAGTATAAATTTAAAACAAACGAAAATCTTAAAAATGTTCAATGTAATACCCATATTTTTCACGGCAATGCCGATGCATTAATTCCAATTCAGCATTCAATAAATTTAGATAAGGAAAACGAAAATGTAGAGCTAATAAAAATTAATAATTGCCCACATAATATTCAAAATAATGCTGATTATAAAATTGAGTTTGATAAGTATTTGAAATCGTTAAAAGTAAATGATTCAATTCTCGAAACAGATGAATCAATAATATTTGTAAACCCAGAAACTTATCCTGCATTTAAAGATGGCGGGCAAAAAGGACTTATTAATTTTTTGGCTAAAAACCTCAACTATCCAGAACATATTGACAATGAAAAGCCAAGCAACAAAATTTTTATAGAATTTAAGATTGATACATTAGGCAAAGTAAAAGAACCTCAACTAATTAGGGGTTTTATTGACGAGGCATTCCATAAAGAAGTAATAAGAGTTGTTTCATTGATGCAATTTCTTCCTGGAAAACATTACGATAAAAAGGTAGAAACTAAAATGGTACTTCCTGTTTTATTTGACAAGAAAAAATATGAAAATTTGTTGGAATAACAAATTTTTCAGCTACGAGTATAGCCCAAAAAGAAAAACCAGGCACAATTACTTGCAACTGGTTTATTCTCCTCTAATTATTCAAAACCTCCTATTAAATGAAGTTTTTTTTGTTGCTTACAAAATTATTTTGTAGCTTTTGTAGAAGTTTTTTCTTTAGGTGCAGCTACTTCTTTACTTTGTACAGTTTTTAACTGACGTTCTAATTTAGCAATACGCTTGCTTAATGCAGTGTAATCAGAATTTGTAGGAATTTCTAAACGACGAACAATTGATTCAATTAATTCAGAAGTTCTTTTTTCAAATTCATTACGCTTGCTTTCAGTTGAACTTACAAACTCGTCAACGATTTTTTTACCTTCTTCTTGAGGTACTTTTCCTTGATCTACTAAATCGTTTACAGTTTTTTGTAATTTTTCAGTTGTAGTTGCTACTAAACCAACACCTGTGTACAATACTTTTTTTACTAACTCTTCCATTATTGAAATTTTTTAATATTTGAACAATTAATTATTTTTTATCAAATTGATGGTGCAAATTTATAGGTGTTATTAGTTGTTGTTCAAGTTTTGCTAAAAGTTGAACTATAACTTTTAGCAAAAGTATATGCTAAATTGATAGTTTTGATTTTTTATATATACAAGCTGGTATAGTAGTATAGTTATTTTGCAATTTTTGGTGCTTTTATTAGCTTATTTTAGCCAAACTTTTGTTTTTTGTTCCTTTTTTGTAGCAAAAAAAAGAAAGATAATTAAACAAAACCTATATTTCAAGTATAGTTTTGCTTATTTCTAATTGTGTAGCTTCATTGGGTTTGGGTATTTGTGAAAGGTTTTGTACAATTGCTATCTAAAGCAATTCCACACTTTATGAAGGGTAAAACACAACAGTCCAACTATAAAGCCGAACTGTCTTACCAAGCTCCCCCACTTGGACTCGATCGCAGTGGCGAACCACCCAAGGACCCTCTGATTAACAGTCAGATTTTACGCTACGCATAAAATGCTCTAACATAGCAGGTTAGGGGCTTGTTGAATTTGTTGGTACAAACTATTTACAAACAAACAGCCTTTTTAATAAAAATTTATACTGGTAAAGATAAGTGTAGTCAGTGTACTTTTTTGGGGAAAGTTTTATTTTTCTGTTGGATACTCCACTACATTATTACATTCATCTAAAACAAATACTTTATTTATGGTAACGTAATACTTTTCTAAATCCTCATTAATACCAGCTCTATTTAATATTTGTTTTTCCCCTAAAATTGTCCAAAATATTCTCAATTTGTTTGATTTTAGAAATTTGAGTAAAGCATTTTTTTCTACTAGCAAGCAAGATTTAGTTTTACTATGAACTGAAGGGTCTTTGCAAATTATATTACCCTCTTCACCACAATACTCTCCCGTTTTTTGTGTGTACTTCAGTTTTAGACCTTCAAACAACTCTTTAGATGGTTTATACATCGAAAAAGAACTGTTATTGTAACTTAAACCTCTTTCAGAACGATAATCAATTAACGGAACTATTACTTTACCTACTGGAGTATAATCACTATTTTTATTTGAAATATACTGCCACCCTTCTTCATCAATTGATTCATATTTATTGTCCTCATAAACTTGATGCCAGTAAAACTCTCTTTCAAATACTCTATACATTTCTTGAGACTTTGGCATCCAATCACCCATAAAATTCTGTTTAGACAAAAAGGTTATCAATTTCACATAATCTTCTTCAGGTACTAAATATCCTTTGAGTTGATTCCAGTATTGTTTTTGGGGAGTATTATATCTATCAGCTCCAAGCTGTAAAGTTTCTTGAAATGTAAAATACATTTCTAAACTAAACCACTCTTTATCATCATCACTTGTTTGAATAATTCTTTTGTAATCAATCAAGTTGTCTCTATCCAGCCATTCTTTGATACTTCCTCCCCAATCATTAAAAGTTAAATTTGTATTTGGAAATAAGAATTTATCATCATCCTTATAAGACAGTTGCTTTGCTGTACAAGTAGGATCTATATTTCTGATACCGAGATCCCAAGTTCCTTTATATAGTCCAGAAGAATTATCCCATTGTTGGTTAAATTCAAAGTTATCTGACATACGAGCTACATAATCGTAATAGGCAATCCACTGATATTTTTTACCAATCCTCTCAATAGCTTTTGGTTCTCTCATCATGTAATCTATGCTATTATCAAATTCTAAATGTAGTTTAGGATTCCAACCTAAATCTATTACTTTTTGAATAATGTATGCTTGAACCATTCTTGGGTCAAAGTATTCTGCGGTATTAATTATTTCGTGATTATGGTTTAGTAGAGTTTCAAATTGTTGTTCGTATTCTTCTAATAATTCTTTTGATAGAGACGTTTTGAACACTTTTTTTAAGCTAAGTAATTCTTCTTCAGATTTTCTATCAATTATTGTCATTATTTTAGTATCTGGAATATCTGGCACTCCTTCAATCCCTTTCATTCCTTCTATTATCATTCCACTATCTTCAGAAATAATAGGATTTAAGGCATTTAGTTTTTCAAGTTGTTCAGTGGAAAGTTTACCTTTAAACATTTCATATAATTGCTCAATATCTACTTTTTCTTTGCCAATTCTTGTAGTATTCCATTTTCTACTCCCACGATAATCAAGAAAGTCTTTACTAAAATCATCAAGAGTTACTGACCTAATTATGTCTTTATATTCATCACTATCATACAATTTTTCCAGATCTTTCAAATTGGGAATTGATTTCTCATCCCACTTACTTTTGTATGGAGGTAAAACTTCTTTAGCTTCAAAAGGCAATTCAATTTGTTGAATCTCAGTAAAAAGAATAACTCCAATGGCATATTCTCGAAGCAAGATATGAGGATATATTTCTTCTTTATTGTCAAAAATGGTAGTATAAATATATTCACTTAGTTCTCTGAGGTGTTCTTTTTGCTTAGTACGAGTTGCACAACCATAAGCAACAGCAAATAATCTTTCATAAATATATGGGTCATCAACTGTTTCAAACTTTTTTAGAATTTTTAGAAGCACTGGTATTCTATGTTGAAGTAAACAAACCATACCTTTCATAGCATAATCTCGCAATTGATTATTAGTGCAAGCGTGAAACCAAGCCAAAGTTATACAAGCTAATTCAATTGATTCGTCAGAAACGTGTGTTCTATCTTTTTCACTATAAGCCCAATCAACTAATTTAGTTAAGGCTCTATTTGCACTGTATTCATTTTTAAGAAATTGACACCACCAAGCATCACGCTTAGGCATTTTTTGACTTAGTAAATTTCGATGAAGAAGGTTAGCATTAAAACAATTTTGGGTTAGTGTTGAACAAGCAATAATTGTGTCCCAAAAGAATTCTGAATAGTAATAGTTTGAAAGTATATGTTTATTAATATATTCTAAAACTTCTGGCTTAATAGTTTCAATAGGTCGCCATTTTAAGCTATCCAAGAAAGAATGAATAATGATATCGCTACCTTGATTTGAGCTAAATAATTCAAAAATTTCTATACCTTTTTTCTCTGGAAGTTGAATTGCTAATGCTTTGTATAGCCCGAAGTACAATCCAGAAAGTTCATCTAAATGATTGAGCATTCCATTAGCTATTTCAGCTCGTAAATTAGGGAATGTATCTATTAAATATTTTGCTGTAATATAATTCTCTAAGCGGTCGTATGTAATATATACACCTTCGTAACTTTCATCTCTGTCCCCAAATGGATTTTTCGTTAAAATATTTTCCGAAATGAGCCTGTCTAAGAAGTTGGGTTCATTAGTAAATGGTTTTATTGCATTTTGAATTATTAGAAAGGCTTCATCATAAGTAAAGTGTTGTTTGTCAAGATTTTCTTTTTTAGTTTCAATAAGTGCGTACAGAGCTTTATTTACCAAGTCTAAACTTTGGCTATAATCAAGTTTCTTTGCTAACTCATCATTTGCTACTTTGAGAATAAAGTCAAAAATCTTTTTAGTAAATCCCAAGTCTTGTGGAATACTGTTCAAGCCTTTCTTTTCTAAACTTTCGCAAAACAGTAATAAAAATAATGGTGTTTGGAATTCTGGGTTGAATATGGGCGTATTTGGTAAGTCAATATTATAATTATTGAAAAAAACCTCAATAGCATTGTCCATATCATCAAATCCTTGATGTTCTAAATAGATTAGCTCATTTTCAAATTCTTCTTCTGGAACAATAAGTTGAAGATAATCAGTTCGTACAGATAGTACTAAACTCAACCATTCATACTGCTTAATTTTTCCTATAAATCCGTTTAATTCATTATTCCAAAAATGTTTCCCCTCACCTTCATTTAAGGCATCGATAAAAATAATTATTCGTTCTTGTTTCAGTTCTGCTTTACTATTCAAGGCATCTAAAAAATCATTTTCTTTTAGGTTATGGAATTTTAATCTACTGAACATTTGTGTCCAAGGATCTTGTCGTGTAGTAAACTGCTGACCTAAAAAGAACAAACTAAGTTGTCCGTTTTTAGCTCTGTTGTTTACAATATCTCCTAATAAATGAGATTTCCCTTTTCCTGCTTTTCCGTATAAGAGCATAAATGGATTGTTAGAGAATTGTATTGTTTTACTCTCAAGAAAATTGACTAAATAGTTTTGTGCTTCTCCAAAAAGTTGTAAATCATACCTTTCACTATTGTATCTAGCATAATATTTATCACCTTTTTCTTTTTTTAATTCTTGATCTCGTTGGTATAAAATATCAAATAACTCATTGGTTGTACTTCTAATATTAGATAGTATATTTAACAGTGATTGAGTGTCTATTTTTTGAGTACCTTTTATTTCAATTCTTTTGAATAAACTATGAAGATTATTTACGCCTTCGCTTATTGAATCTTGTTTGGTCTGAGTTTTCTTAGTAAATTTTTCAGAGGTTTCATCTCTTCTGTAATAAGAACAGTTTATGTCTCTAAATTTTTCAAATAGCCTTTCAAATAGCTTATTCCAAATATCCCGAAAAGCATTATTACGTGAAATACCATTAAATACTTTTGATATTTCTAAATCAACATTTAATTCTGGATTGTATTTCGAAATATATCGCTTACCTAAGTTTTCAATAGCTTCCATATTATTACTATTGAAAAACTTGTCTGTAAACTCTTCTTTATTGAACCAAAAATATTGGAATCCTTCATAGCCTGGTTGTTGAATTTTAGAAATCATATCTGAAGACCACCAAGCAGAAAATTTTACACTCATTCCTTTATCTTCTGCCCAGCCAAACCACTTTTTCACCCTTTCATTCCATTTATCTTGTAAAGAGTCTTGATTATCTATTCTTGCATCTGCAGGGTCTATGGGCAGGGTAATAATGTATTCCTTTAGATTAGGATGCTTTTTTAATGTAGTTTTTACTGAGGAATCTAAATCTCCCCATTGATTGTTTGTTAAACTCGTTGTGAAAAATTTAGCTTGCCAAGCAATTTCATCTTTATTGTCTAAAATCCAATAGCATTCAACCCCAGCATCGGGTTTACCTTTTCTAATGAATTGTATCTGTCCTTTAATCTTTTCTCTTCTCGCAAGTTGGCAAATAAATTCTTCAAATCCATCACGGGTAGAATTATCAATAGGACGAATGTCAGTCCAAACAAAATTTTTTGGCATAAGCAGAATTTGTATTAAGGTAATGAAATTCAAAGTTAGGGTTTTATACTAAAAACTACACTCTTTGCACTCAGTGTACTAAGTGCAGTTTATTTCAAAAAACTTTAACTTAGCACTGCGGATAAACTAAAATACTTATGCAAGTAGAAGCACTAAAGGAACAGTTGGTTAAAAACCTTCTAAAAATTACAGACATTCAACACTTGAAAAAAGTGGAAGAAGCAATATCTGCTAACGATATATTGGAATCATTACAAAAACCGATGCGAGATACCTTAGATATTGAACAGCTAAAAGTTGAGCAGAATTATGAGCCAATCAACAAAGCTAAATTTATCAAAGACCTTCAAGATTTAGACATTCAAGAGCCTATTGAAGAACTGCTAAAATTGGCTGATTAATAAATTATGTCTTAGATATACCTATATTTCAAAACTATCTTTTACTAAATTGAAAAAAGTCTATATTCGCAA
>JAHDDA010000088.1:6759-9122 GCA_020629595.1 Chitinophagales bacterium | reverse complement strand
AAAACATAATTTTTATGAGTAATACCTATGTTGCAATTATGGCTGGAGGTGTAGGAAGCCGTTTTTGGCCTATGAGTAGAGAAGCACGCCCTAAGCAATTTTTAGATATGTTGAATAATGGTGAATCATTATTGGAAATGACATTTAAGCGATTTGCTCAGTTTGTGCCAGAAGAAAACATATACATTGTTACTAATCAGCAATATGCAGAACCAATTGCCGAAATGTTGCCTCAAATAACCAATGATCAAATATTGGCAGAACCTTCACGAAGAAATACGGCTCCTTGTGTTGCATACATTTCGTATAAAATATTTCAAAAAGATAAAAACGCAAACTTAATTGTTGCTCCATCTGATCATTTAATAAAAGATGAAGCAAGTTTTAGAACAATAATGCAAACAGGTGTGGATTTTGTAGCTGAAAACAATGCACTTTTAACCTTAGGCATTCGTCCTGAATGGGCAAATACGGGGTATGGCTATATAAATTTTGTTCAAGAAGAATTAGCGAAAGATGTTTTTAAAGTGAAAACTTTTACCGAAAAACCTAACAAAGAACTGGCAGAGCATTTTTTACAAAGTGGTGATTACCTTTGGAATTCTGGTATGTTTTTATGGAACGTAAACACCATAGTTTCGGCATTTAGAACCTTAATGCCTGAAATGGCAGACCTTTTCGATAAAAATATTGAAAGTTTTAATACCGAAAATGAAGACAAAGCCATTGATGCCATTTATTCTCAATGCCGTAATGTATCTATTGATTACGGAATAATGGAAAAAGCCCAAAATACCTATGTTATTCCAGCAAGTTTTGGTTGGTGCGATTTAGGAACTTGGTCTTCACTGTGGGATGAAAGCGAGAAAGATGAGGCAAGTAATGCTATTTTAGGTGAAAATACTACCTTGTACGATGCCAAAGGAAATATGGTTGTTTCTAGTTCAAATAAGTTGGTAATTCTTCAAGGTTTAGAAGATTATGTGGTTATTGATACTGATGATGTTTTGCTAATTTGTAAAAAAGAAGAAGAACAACGCATAAAAGCCTTTAATGCCGATGCTCGTAAAGAGTTGGGAGATAAGTTTGTTTAGTTTGTTTCAGAAATCGGTGATTGGCAACGCAATTCATTGTGTTGTTCTAAGTAAAGAAGACTAAATTGGTTGTTAGTGGTGTATGAAAATTTATACTTTCTCAAATTTTAAAGAAACTATTTTTCCGTTGTCGAGTAAAAAATTGGCAATATAAACACCGCTTTTCCAATTTTTGATATTGATAATTTTTTCATTACCAATGTGCATTGTTTGTCCTGATGAATTAAATATTTTTGCCAATTTAAAATTACCTTTTAAGTGCAAAAAGTTTTGTGAAGGATTGGGAAATAGTTGCACTTGCAAGTTTGGTGCAATTGAAGTAGTATTATTAGTAATTTTGCTGAGTTTAGCTATCCAGATATCGTGGTTTCCATCTTTTTGGGTTGTTTTTTTACCACTTCCATCAACAATGTCTCCATCAAAAGAGTCGGTGTTGCCTGTAATAAAATAGCCATCTTCTAACGGCAATATTGTAGAACCAAAATCCCATCGGTTTCCACCCAGTATTTGGTTTTCGAGTAAATTCCCATTCTCTGCATTAATTTCGGCTAGCCAAATATTAAATGCCTGATACCCAAAACCAATATCGCCACCTAGTGAGTTGGAGTAGCTAATAATTGCCAAGTTATTTTCGGTGTTTTCTATTATTGCTAAAGGCGAATCGGCAGAAGAACCACCATAAGTATTTGCCCAAAGTAAGTTGCCATTTGCATTGCTAACACCACAAAAAATATCGAAAGCTCCTTGAAAATTAGGTAAATCTGATGAACTTGTTTCGCCAGTAAATGCAATATTACCGTTTTTTAATGCCGTAATATCAACAATAATTTCTGCACTTGTTCCTCCCCAAGTATTTTCCCAAGCAATATTATAATCGTTATTATTTATGGCAAGCAACCAAGTATCTGTCAATTGTGGAGGAGTGTTAATATCGCCGTCATCTGAGTTAGTATATCCTCCAATATAAAATTGTTCATTGTTTTCAGAATACATAATAGCATTAAAGCCATCTTTTTTATTACCTCCAAAAGTTTTACTTGTTTGCAATTCGCCGTTTTCATTTAAAACCAGCAACCAAGCATTTTTCTGTTCGTATTCACTTGTAATTATTCCATTATTAGAAGTGGTTTCTCCTACTAAATAAAGTTCTCCATTTTCGTTTTTGGCAATATCTTTAATTACATCATCTCCATCTTCACCAAAGGTTGTCTGATTAATTAACTCTCCGTTTGCGTTTATTTTTATTCCCCAAGCATCTTTTTTGCCAAA
>JAHDDA010000088.1:0-6659 GCA_020629595.1 Chitinophagales bacterium | reverse complement strand
CGAAAAATAATTTCATTTTAGGGTAAAATTACTCAAACGGATTTGAGAATTGTTCATTATTTATAAATATGGTATCGGTAAAAGTTTTTAAATAGGCTAAAAGATCTGCTTTTTCTTCTTCAGTCATAAAAATACCATTAGGAAATTCTGCTACTAAAACGGGATCTCTGTTTGGCGAAGTACGAATACTGTCGCTATAAAAGTTGATTACTTGTTCTAGCGTTTGGTATCGCCCATCGTGCATATAAGGTGGCGTAAGTTCAATATTTCTAAGTGTTGGTGTTTTAAATTTTCCAAAATCATTACTATTTCCATTAAAACCACCCAAACCTGGATCTTTAAAATCGGCTATTGTAGCTACTTCATCTAAACCGTTATTCACAAAACGTCCATCGGTAAAATTAGGACCTCCATGGCAATGAAAACATTGCCCTTCTTCTCCTTCAAATAAAAGGCGACCTCTTTGTTCTTGATCGGTAAAAAAAACGCCACTGCCGGGAGTGCGTGCTAAGTCATTTTTTGACTGTACCGAAACCAAAGTTCTAATAAATTGAGCAATAGCTTTTGCAGTTAATTCAACAGAAATTGTATTCGTTCCAAAGGCTTTTTCATAAAGTTCGGGATAATCTGGATGTGCTTGTAGTTGTGCAAGGGCTTCTGTCCATTCTTGGTGCATTTCTATGGGGTTTGGTACAGGCTCAACTACTTGTTGTTCTATTGTTTTTGCCGAGCCATCCCAAGTAAAACCATCGCCACCAAAGCCTAAATTTATCAATGCCATTGATTGTCTTGTACCAATATCACCATTTATACCAGTGCTAAAACGGCGTAAATCAGAAAAAGCATCTTTTTGCTGGTGGCAAGTGGCACAATTCATTGAATTATCACCCGAAAGCATTGTTTCATAAAACAGCATACGTCCCAAGTTTGCACCTTCTACGGTAGTTGGGTTATTTGCTGGTTCTTGTACTGAAGGAATAAATGGTGGAATATTGAAAGAATATGGTGTGGTATTGTCTAAAATCCATTGTAAATCATCAGATGCACTAATAGGATTTTCATTAAGCGGGCAATCATCATTTCGGCAAGCCGAAATAAATAATATTAATAGTAATGTTATTATTATTTTTGTTTTTGCCATTCCAAATATTTTACTTCACTAACGAAAAAAGCAATAAACTTGTTGGATAGTTTATTGCTTTTTTGTATTTAGGTTAAATTACAATGTACTGTAAAAATTAAATTTGATTAACAATAATCAGCTTATATTTTTACTCGTCTTTAGTGTCTTCTTCGCTTTCTTCTGTTTCTTCAACTTCGGTTTGGCGTGGTTCTAAGTCTAGTAATTCGTTTTCTTTCAACTCGTAATACCAACGAACCAACTTTTTCATATCGCTTAAAAACACTCTGTCTCTATCGTAATTGGGTAAGGTAATTTCCATATATTCAACTAAGGCATCTCTACCATCTTTAACCTCAGGTACTTCTGTAGTTTCTTCGTTTCTTAGCATTGTTTGAAAAACATCGAACAAAGGAATACTATCACTATCATCAGTATAAATAGAAATGTTATCTATTAAAGAGAAAATGTGCGTTCGTGCCGAAATAAACTGTTTTTTGCTTGTAACCAAAGATTTTACTAAAACACCATTGCTACGCTGACCTACCATTTCAAACAAGCCAGATTTCCCATTTATAGAAATTATTTTACTTAAGTCCATACTTTATTTATTTGGAGTGCGAATTTAGCAAATTGAATGATGAAATAGGCGTATTGAATTACGAATTTTATTATTCTGTTGTTAAATATCTTATAATCGAACAAAATACTTCGTTAAATTTGTTATCTTAAAAAACAGAAAATGAAATATTCTAAACTTGGCAATACCGATTTGAGTGTAAGCAAAATATGTTTGGGTACTATGACTTTTGGAGAACAAAACTCTGAAACTGAAGCACACGAACAATTAAATTATGCTGTTGAAAATGGTGTAAACTTTATTGATACGGCAGAATTGTATGCAGTTCCTTCTACAAAAGAAAATAGTGGATTAACAGAAAAATATATTGGTACTTGGCTAAAAGACCGAACCGATAGAGATAAGATAATTGTAGCAACTAAGGTTGCTGGTCCATCTACAGGTTTAAAATATATAAGCGAAAACTTGGGTTTTAGTAGAGAACGAATTTTAGAAGCCGTTGATGGAAGCCTTAAAAGACTACAAACAGATTATATTGATTTATACCAATTGCATTGGCCCGAACGCCGTTCAAATATGTTTGGAGCAATGAATTACAAACATTGGGAAGAATGGGAAGATAATTTTCAGGATATTTTAGAAACAATGCAACAGTTGGTTGATGCTGGAAAAATACGCTACTTTGGCATTTCAAACGAAACACCTTGGGGGCTTAATAATTTCTTAAAACTTGCCGAAAAACATAATCTACCACGCTGTATGAGTGTTCAAAATCCGTACAGTTTACTAAATAGAACTTATGAAATTGGCTTGGCAGAGGTTTCTATTCGTGAAAAAGCAGGTTTATTAGCTTATTCACCAATGGCTTTTGGTTTGTTAAGTGGAAAATATCATAAAAAAACTGATACGCCCAATTCGAGATTAAATAAATTTAAAAATATGGCTCGTTATAGCAGTGAAAATTGCTACGATGCCACTAGTAAATATTTAGCAATAGCCGAAAAACACAATATGACTTTAGCCGAAATGTCGTTGGCATTTATAAATCAGCAACTTTTTGTTACCAGTAATATTATTGGTGCTACAAACTTGGCTCAACTTAAAGAAAATATTGGCAGTATAAACATTAATCTTTCAGCCGAAATTATAAAAGAAATTGATGCTGTTCATAAGGTTTATCCTAATCCTGCACCGTAAATACTTATTAGTTGTTAATGGTTAATTATTAATGAAATACATAATTAACCATTAACAATTCACCATTGCAATAGTTATCAACAGAAGACAAAACATATTATTTAGTTTGTTTTCCTACTTTGGTGTAGGCTTAGGGTTTGTAGTTAATATTTTGCTATATCCCAAAATTCTTACTACTTCCGAATTGGGTTTAATTTCCTTTATTATAACTTCGGCAAGTTTAATGGGTATTTTTGGGCAAGCAGGAATGCCATCGGCTATTATTCGTTTTTTTCCGCAATTTAAAAATAAAGATAAAAAACATAACAATCTTTTAAGTTTTGTTTTGCTCGGAACTTTTATTGCTTCCAGCGTTTCTTTAATTTTTACTTTTTTACTACAAGATTCCATAATAAATCTTTTTGGTGAGGATACTAGCCTGTATTTAATGCAAAAATATTACTGGCTTATTTATGCATTAATGCCATTTTTAGCCATCTTTAATCTGCTTTGCTCTTATTCTTTCAATTTTCAACGAACAGCCATAACCTCTTTTTTTAGAGATGTATTTATTCGGTTTTCTATAATGCTTTTACTCCTTTTACTTTATTTAAACTTCATTACCTTCGATTTTTTTATTAGAGGATTGGTGTTTGCCTACTGGCTGCAAGCATTGGGTATGTTGGCTTACTTAAATCGTTTGGGCGAGTTTCATATAAATTTTAACTTTAGTGCTTTCTCTACGCCTAAAATTCAAGAAATTTTGAAATATAGTTTGGTAACAATGCTTACTGGAAGTGCGGTTTATCTTATAAATTCAATAGATAAAATGATGGTTGGTATTTTTTCGGAAAATCAACTTTCAGATGCGGGAATTTTTACCGTTTTTTTTTATTTAGGCGTAGTTATTTCTGTGCCTTATAAAGCATTACTTGCCTCGTCTATGTCTATTGTTTCGGGTGCTTTTGAAAATAACGAATTACAAAAAGTTGAAAAACTCTACCGCCGAACTTCATTATTAATGATGGGAATGGGTGTGTTTTTATTTGTAGCAGTTTGTGTAAATTTAGATAACATTGTAAAGTTTATTGGCGATGAATATGCAAAAGGAAAAATGGTAGCTATATTTATTGGTTTAAATGCTTTATTCAACATTGCTTCTTCTATAAACGGAGTCATTATTTCCCAGTCAAAAATTTATCGTTACGATTTATACCTTAACCTTGGCTTAGTAGTTTTGAATATTATAATGAACTACTTTTTAATAAAATACTACGGTTTGGTTGGAGCAGCGGTTGCAACTGCACTTTCTGGAATTTTGTATAATTTGTTTAAGATAATTGTGGTAAAACAACAGTTCAATATGCAGCCTTTTCAACAAAAATCGCTGCTAATTGTAATTTTAGGCTTAACAACTTTTGCTTTTAATAGTGTTTTACCAGTTTTTCATCATTGGTTTTTAGATGCTATAATTAGAACTACTTTTTTAGCTACTTTTTATGGTGGCTTGCTGTTTTACTTCAATTTAGTACCCGATTTGAATAACTTTACAAAAGAGTTTATAAATAGAATTAGGCAGTAGCGTATTCTTTGAAATAATATTGAAAAAGGCTGTTTCGTTCTATAAAAAAATCTTATAATGAATACTTTTTTTAAACTGTTTTTCCCTTTTGTAATTATTATTTTTACTCATAAGTGTTTAGGTCAAAACTATAATAACACCAATGTTAAAATGTCTATTTCTTCAAAAAAATTAAACTTAAATGAAACAAGTGACACACTATTTTTAGAAGTTGAATTTACGAATTTAAGTAACAAAAAAGTTCAAGTTTTAAAATTCGATGATATTGGAAATTCTATGGAAAACACATTTTTGCCGTTTGTTTTTCAATACGAAAAACAATATTTTATGAAAGCTCAATTAATAAGACCGTATCCTCATTGGTTTATTACTTTAAATGATTACTGCCCACTTAAAAAAGGAGAAAAATATAAGGTTAACTTAGCCATAAAAATTGCTGAATTATTGAACGAAGAATATGAACCTATTTCAGAATTTGGAGAATTTCGGTTTAGGCTTGCGTTTCAAGATAATTACAAAAAACTTTTCAACTCAGTTAGTAATTTAGAAAGTAATTGGCTTTACTTTACGTATTCAAAAAAATGAGATAATATGCAAAAAATACTTGAAGAAATTGCCAAAGAACGTAAACGACAAGATGAGAAATGGGGCGAACAAAACCATTCGCCTATTGAATGGATAGCTATTTTAACTGAAGAAGTTGGTGAAATAAGCAAAGAGGCTTTAGAATTTCATTTTAAGCACAAAAAACCAAAAAAAAGTTTAGCCAATTACCGAAAAGAGTTGATACAAACGGCGGCTGTAACTGTGGCAATGTTAGAGAGTTTGGATAGAAACGAAGGAAAAGATTTAACATAAAAAAGCAGCTATTTTTAATAGCTGCTTTCTAATATATTTTTTTAATTGGCTCTTAATTTAGCTTTATGTTTTTTTAGTTGTCTTCTAATAGAATCAACAGCCAAATCTATGCCTTCTTCAAACATTTTACTTGTTTCTTCGGCAAATAGAGAAGTACCTGGAATATTACATTTTACTGAGACTTTTTTATCTTTCACAGCACTTGATTTTTCTTCCATTTTCATATAAATATCAACGCTAATAATTTTATCGTAAAAGGTACTTAATTTTTTAGCTTTTCTATCGGCAAGATCCAATAAATCTTGGTCTGCTTTAAACTGAACTGATTGAATGTTAATTGTCATAAATTAAGTTTTTGGATGTGTTAAAAAATAAGTTTTCTTGAGTTGCTCAACGGAGTTGTGCGTATATACTTGCGTAGCCGCCAAACTCGAATGTCCTAACAACTCTTTAATGGCGTTTAAATCCGCACCATTATTGAGTAAAGCACTTGCGTAAGTGTGTCGCAATACGTGCGGATTTCTATGCTCATTTTTTGTTATTAAAGATAAGTATTTTTTTGTAATTCTGCTAATTAATTTGTTATACGCAGGCTTTCCTTTTTCGGTTACAATTAAAAAAGATAAATCTGCATTATCAAAAGGTTCATTGTTTCTTACTTTAAGGTATTTTTCAATGCTGTTTTTTAACAAATCACTGAATGGAATTAATCGTTCTTTATTTCCTTTTCCTATTACTTTCAAGGTGTTTTCCTCTAAAAATATATTGTAAACTTTTAATGAACAAAGTTCGCTTACACGCATACCCGTTTCGTAAATTATTTCTATAACCAATTTATCTCTATTAGCTACAAAAGTTTCGCCAAAGTATGTTTTTTCAAGTAAAAAATTTACAGCTTTTGTATCAACTGTTTTTGGCAAACGTTTAGGTATTTTAGGTGTAGCCACACCACTTGCTGGATTGCTTAAAACTGTTCCATTTTGTTGCTCGTATTTATAAAAAGATTTAACTGCCGAAAGTTTGCGTTTCACAGAACTTGCTGTAGTTCCGTTTTCCACCATTTCGGCAATCCACGAACGTACCATTTGCGTATTAATTTCTTTAACATTAATGGTATCGAAAGTGTTTTGTGCAAAAGCAAAAAACTGTTGCAAATCGCTAGAATAAGCGGTGCAAGTTTTTGCAGAATACCTTTTTTCTTTTTCTAAATATGTAATAAATTGTTTGTAAGGCATAAATTGTTTTAGCCTGAAATAATTACTTTCTCTATGCTAAATATACAAACATTGTTTTATAATAAAAAGTGCCTTAAAAGAAAATTTAGGAAAATTTTAAGGGTTGAA
>JAHDDA010000087.1 GCA_020629595.1 Chitinophagales bacterium | reverse complement strand
AAGAATTAAGCGGTTTACCCCTTAAACTAAAAACAGCTTGCGTTTGAACGTCACGAGCTTTAGTTATTGAGCCACTTGCCGAATCTCCCTCAGTAATAAAAATCGTTGTTTCATCTTGTCTTGTTCCTCTTTTATCAGCAAAGTGTATCCTACAATCACGCAATTTTTTGTTGTGTAAATTGGCTTTTTTAGCTCTCTTATTGGCTAAACTTTTTATACCAGCCATTTCTTTGCGTTCTCTTTCCGATTGCTGAATACGCTTTAGAAGCAATTGTGCTGTTTCGGGGTTTTTATGTAAATAATTGTCTAAATTTCGTTTTACAAATTCATTTACAAAAGCCTTTACACTTGGTCCTTCTGGTCCAACATTTACACTTCCTAATTTTGTTTTAGTTTGCGATTCAAATACTGGCTCTTGCACTCTAATTGCAATTGCTCCAACAATTGACGCACGAACATCAGTGGTATTAAAATTTTTGTTATAAAATTCTCTAATTGTTTTTACAATAGTCTCTTTAAAAGCATTCAAATGTGTTCCACCCTGTGTAGTAAACTGCCCATTTACAAAAGAGTAATACTCTTCACCATATTGCGAATTATGCGTTAATGCCATTTCAATATCTTCGCCTTTTAAGTGAATTATTGGATAACGAATATCATTTTCATCAGTTTTTCGAGTTAGCAAATCAAATAAACCTCGTTTAGAATAGTATCTTTTCCCATTAAAAATAAGACTTAAACCAGCATTAAGATATGCATAGTTCCACATTTGGTTTTCTAAAAAAACAGGATTGTATCTGAAGTTTTTAAAAATTGTCCCATCTGGTGTAAAAATAAATTTAGTTCCGTTTTCTTCAGTAGTTTTTACAATCTTAAAATCGTTTATTATTTCTCCTCTACTAAATTCTGCTTTCTTAATTTTTCCTTCTCTTATAGCCGAAACTTCAAAATAAGTTGAAAGTGCATTTACTGCTTTAGTTCCAACCCCATTTAAACCAACCGATTTTTGAAAGGCTTTACTATCATACTTAGCTCCTGTATTAATTTTTGAAACGCAATCAATTACCTTACCTAAAGGAATACCTCGCCCATAATCTCTAACTTCTACCCTATCTTCCTCCACAATGACTTCAATTTTTTTACCAAAGCCCATCATAAATTCATCAATACTGTTATCTATTATTTCTTTCACTAAAACATAAATACCATCATCAGCTGCAGAACCATCCCCTAATTTTCCAATATACATTCCAGGTCTCAACCTCATATGTTCCTTCCAATCTAGCGACTTTATGTTATCTTCAGTATATTGAGCCATTCCTTTAATTTTATTTAATGATATTAAATATAATTGAAAAATATATATTTATCCTTTAAACTTGTAACCAAAAACAAATTTATTACATCATAAGTATAAAACTGATTTTAGAAAGTGCAACTTATTAACAATCATTTTCTTTTATCTGAAAATTTTATTTTCTCTTTTTAGAAATTTTAAATAATGAATATAGCAAACAACAGAAAAAAAATTGTTGTTTTAACGGGGGCGGGAATTAGTGCAGAAAGTGGTATTAAAACATTTAGAGATAGCGGTGGTTTATGGGAAAATCACAATATAATGGACGTTGCCTCCCCAGTAGGTTGGCGTAAAAATAAAAATTTAGTTATTAATTTTTACAATGAACGGCGTGAGCAATTAGCAGAAGTTAAGCCCAACTTTGCTCACACCTATTTAGCTGAATTAGAAAATGATTTTGATGTACAAATTATTACCCAAAATGTTGATGATTTACACGAAAGAGGTGGATCAACTAAAATTTTGCATTTACATGGTGAACTAACCAAAGTTAGAAGTACTTTTGACGCATCTTTGGTTTATGATATTGGATATACAAAACTAAATATTGGAGATAATTGTGATTTAGGATATCAATTAAGACCACATATTGTGTGGTTTGGAGAAGATGTTCCGGCAATTAGTGAAGCAATAACTTATTGTATGCGAGCAGATTATTTTATTGTTATTGGCACGTCAATGGAAGTGTATCCGGCTGCCAATTTAATTGATTATGTGCCAAAACAAGCACCTAAAATTATTATTGACCCAAATATTCCAGCATTTACAACACCAATTTCTAATTTAGTAAAAATTGAGAAAAAGGCAAGTGAAGGTGTTAAAGAATTAAAAGAGTATTTAACTAATTAAACACTCTAAAAGAACTACAAAAGTATAATGGGAAAGAAAAAGAAAAGAACAATTTATTCAACAAACCCTGATTTTGATTTCGATGCTTGGGACGATGCAAATGTTGAAGAGGAAACACTTGAAGCAAGTGAACAAACTTTATATATTGAGCTAGATAGAAAAAAGCGAGCAGGAAAATCAGTAACACTTATTACCAACTTTATTGGTACAGAAGAAGATTTGAAAATTTTAGGTAAATCCCTAAAAACTAAATGTGGTGTTGGAGGTTCAGCTAAAAATGGAGAAATAATAATTCAAGGAGATTTTAGACAAAAAATTAAAACTTTACTTGAAAATGAAGGTTATAAAACCAAACTTAAAGGTGGATGATTAAAGTTGTAATTTTTGATATTGGCAATGTTCTTTTCCATATAAGTATGGAAAATGCTTTAAGATACTGGTGTATTCAAACAAACACCAATTATGAATATTTTACAAGCAAATTTGAATTTGACGAGGCTCATAAAGATTTTGAAAGAGGAAAAATAAGTGCAAATGAATATCGTATCAGCATAATAAAAAAAACAGGCGTTGAAATTTCAGAAACTCTTTTTTTTAATGGTTGGAATATGATTTACTTAGAAACTTTTCCGCAGATTATTGAAGTTATTGAAAACCTAAAGAAAAATTATAAAGTAGTTGCTTTATCGAACACAAATACAACACACGAGCAAGTTTGGAAATGGAAATATGAAAAATTAATCAATACTTTAGATTTTGTGTATGCTTCACATTTAATAGGTCATATAAAACCAGATACAAGTTGCTTTAGCTACGTAATAAATGATTTAAAAGTAGAACCCAATGAAGCTATTTTCTTTGATGATAAATTAGAAAATATTGAAGGAGCAAAGCAATTTGGCTTAAATGCCATTCAAGTAATTTCTCCTAAACAAATGTATAATTCAATGAAAAAATTTGGACTTAAGTTAGACATTGAGTTAAACAAATTTTAAGAAAATTAAATTTCTATTTGATTTACACAAAACAATATACTTAGCTTTGTTGCTAGAAAATCTGTTTCTGTTTCTGTTAACCGTATAATGAGGTTTAATCTTTAAACTTCAGAATTAAAGACTCATTTTAAATAAATTTTAATTAATTTAAAACAATAATGGCTAAAAACTTAGTTATAGTGGAGTCGCCTGCAAAGGCTAAAACCATCGAAAAAATATTAGGTAAAGACTTTAGTGTTCAATCTAGTTTTGGACATATTAGAGATTTGGCAAAGGGAAATGATGCCATTGAAATTAATAATAACTTTAATCCTAAATATATAGTTTCTGAAAAGAAAAAAGAAGTAGTTTCAAAACTAAAAAAAGCTGTTAAAACCACAGATCAGGTTTGGTTGGCAACAGATGAAGATCGTGAAGGAGAAGCTATTTCTTGGCATTTATGCGAAGTATTAGGATTAAATGTTGAAGATACTAAACGTATTGTCTTTCACGAAATTACACGTCCTGCCATAGAGAAAGCAGTTAAAAATCCTAGAATTGTTGATATGAACCTTGTTTCTGCTCAACAGGCACGTAGAGTTTTAGACCGTTTAGTTGGCTTTGAGCTTTCACCCATATTATGGAGAAAAGTAAGCAACACCAATTCTTTAAGTGCTGGGAGAGTTCAGTCGGTAGCCGTAAGAATAATAGTTGAAAGAGAGGAAGAAATAAAACAATTTGTTGTAAAACCTTATTTTAAAGTTTCTGCCATATTTGAAGTAAAAAGCAAAAGTGGTAAAATAGTAGAAATGAAAGCTGACTCACCAAAAAAGTTTAATGACGAGGCTGGTGCAGTTGCATTCTTAGAAAGTTGCAAATCGGCAGTTTACACAATAGAAAACCTTGAAACAAAACCAGCAAAAAGAAAACCAGCTCCACCTTTTACCACTTCAACCTTACAACAAGATGCAAGTAGAAAATTAGGATTTTCAGTTTCGAGAACTATGTCGGTTGCTCAAAAATTGTACGAAGCAGGTAAAATTACCTATATGCGTACAGATTCTGTAAACTTATCACAAGTAGCAATTGATAACGCAGCATTAGCAATTTTAGGTAAATTTGGAACTGAATACGTTGAAAAACGCCAATACAAAACCAAGAAAAAAGATGCTCAAGAAGCTCACGAAGCCATACGCCCTTCCTACTTTGACCAAGAAACAGTCACCGAACTTGGTAGAGATGAGCAAAGACTTTACGAGCTAATTTGGAAAAGAGCTATCGCTTCTCAAATGTCTGATGCTCAATTAGAAAGAACAACAGCAACTATTAATATTTCAACCAATAACGAAAAATTAGTTGCTAAAGGAGAAGTCTTGAAATTTGATGGTTTCCTAAAAGTATATCAAGTTTCAACTGATGAAGATGATGAATCTGAAAACTCTAAAATTTTGCCTCCACTTTCAATTGGGCAGCAGTTAGATTTTCTGAATATGACGGCAATTGAAAGATTCAATCGTCCACCCGCTCGCTATACAGAAGCAAGTTTGGTAAAAAAAATGGAAGAGTTAGGAATTGGTCGTCCTTCTACTTACGCACCAACTATTGCTACAATTCAAAAGCGAACCTATGTAGTAAAAGAAAGTAGAGAAGGAATTGATAGATTTTACAAAGTTCATACTTTAGATAAAGCAAATGCTTTAGAGACTAAAACAGAAAAGGAAATTACTGGTGCAGAAAAAAACAAGTTATTTCCAACAGATATGGGTATTTTAGTAACTAAGTTTTTGATAAAACATTTTGGCGATATTTTAAATTATGATTTTACTGCACAAATAGAATCTGATTTTGATGAAATTGCCTCTGGCAAAGTTCAATGGTTTGAAATGTTGAACGAGTTTTATCATCCATTTCATCAAAAAGTAAAGGATACCTTAGAAACAGCTGATAGAGTAACTGGTTCTAGAGATCTTGGAATTGACCCCAAAACTGGAAAGAAAATTATTGCACGCTTAGGAAAATATGGTCCTATGATTCAATTGGGTGGCGAAAACCCCGATGATGAAAACGATAAACCCAAATTTGCTAAAATTCCTGCTGGTAAAACATTGAGCACAGTAACTTTAGAAGATGCTTTAACGATGTTGAAATTACCTAGAATTTTGGGAGAAAATTCCGATGGTAAAGTAATAAAAGCAAACGCTGGAAGATTTGGACCTTATGTTCAATTAGAAAAAACTTTCGCTTCAATTCCAAAAGATGCTGAATTTGATTTGTATTCTGTAACCTTAGAACAAGCAATTGAACTAATTAAAGAAAAACAAGAAAAAGACGCTAAAAAAATTATTAAGGTTTTTATGGAAGACGAAAGTATATCTATTCAAAACGGCAGATGGGGACCTTATATTAAAGCAGGAAAAAAGAATGTGAAATTACCTGCAGAATTAAAGACCGAATTTAAAGGAAATGAAGATGGTTTAATTCAGAAATGTAGAACCATTACTTTTGAACAAGTTAAGGAAATGATTAAAAACGCACCTGCAAAAAAATCACGTTCTAAAACTAAAGCCAAGAAATAAACATAGTAAAAAAGCTAGCAACCAAAATAGTTGCTAGCTTTCTTTATTAAAGGTTATCACAATTTTTTTCTTAGGGAGACCCATTGCTATACGTTCTTACACAGAAACTATGGATGAAATGTACCATAAAAATCGTGATAAAGTTTATTACTTCAAAAATAACAACTCTCTATATTTTGGTAAAGTCCAAAGTTCATCATCAACAATAAGTTCTAATTTATCGACCAATTCTCTAATTTTGGCTAAATAAGGGAAAACAGTGCTTCGATACGCTTTTGCACACGCCGCAACATTTTCAATTTTATTACAATCCTTTCTTGCCAAAATCATTTCTTCAACTAAAGTATTTGCTTTATTAATTCTTTCAGCTACCAAGTTCAATAAATGTTTTTGTTTAATCATATAATTTTCATCAATACCAATCTCTGAAAGTTTAAGAATATTATCACTCAACTTATTCATATAATTTATACAAGCAGGTGTAATTTGGTTTACAACCATTTCACCCAAAATTCTTGCTTCAATTTGAATTTTCTTTTGATAGCTTTCTTGCAACACTTCGTATCTAGCTTCTAATTCTGCTTCAGAAAAAATATTACCCTCAGTAAATACTTTTCTTGCATTTTTAGTAATTAAAAAATCTAGAGCCTCTGGTGTAGATTTCACATTCGATAATTTTCTTTTTTCAGCCTCTTTAACCCATTCTTCACTATAATTGTCGCCTTCAAACAAAATTCTTTTACTAGACTTTATGTATTTTCTTAATACTTTTAAAATAGCTCCTTCTTTCTTCTCATTGTTGGTTTCAATTAACTTGTTTACCTCTTTTCTAAATTCAGTTAGTTGGTTGGCTACAATAGAGTTTAAAACTGTCATAGGAAAAGCACAATTTGCCGAACTTCCTACTGCTCTAATTTCAAATTTATTTCCTGTGAATGCAAATGGTGAAGTTCTGTTTCTGTCTGTATTATCCATCAAAATTTCAGGAATCATATTATGAATATGCAATTTAATCTCCAAACGTTCTTCATCATCTAATTTTTCATTTTTCACTTGTTTTTCTACCTCTCTAAGCACTTTAGTCAAAGCAGAACCTATAAAAATTGAAATAATTGCTGGTGGAGCTTCGTGTCCTCCAAGTCTATGATCGTTTCCAGTTGAAGCTATGGCTGCCCTAACCAAATCTGCATTATTATTTACAGCCTGAATTACATTTACAAAAAAAGTAAGGAACATTAAATTTTTTCTTGGTGTAGAACCTGGTTGTAACAAATTAGTTCCAGTATCGGTTGCCATTGAAAAATTATTATGCTTTCCAGAACCATTAAATTCAGCAAATGGTTTTTCGTGCAAAAGCACCCTAAGTTTATGTCTTCTTGAAACACGTTCCATCAAATCCATTAATAAGGTATTCTGATCTACTGCCCTATTTACTTCATCGTAAACAGGGGCAAATTCGTATTGCCCAGGTGCAACTTCATTATGTCTTGTACTAATAGGAATACCTAACTTTAGGGCTTCTGTTTCTAATTCCAACATAAAAGCATATACTCTTTCAGGGATAGAACCAAAATAATGATCATCTAACTGTTGCCCTTTTGCAGGTTTTCTACCCAACAAAGTTCTGCCACAAGCAACTAAATCGGGTCTTGCATAAAACATAGCTTCATCAACTAAAAAATATTCTTGTTCCCAGCCCAAAGTTGGCATTACTTTTTTGGCATTTCTATCAAAATATTGTACAACAGGCAATGCAGCATTTTGTAAAAACTGAATAGATTTTAATAATGGAGCTTTATAACCCATTGATGCTCCATTGTAGGAAATAAAAATTGTAGGAATACATAAAGTTTTTCCTTGAATCCCCACTTCCATAATAAAAGCAGGCGAAGAAGGATCCCAAGCGGTGTAACCTCTGGCTTCGTGCGTATCTCTTAATCCACCAGACGGAAAAGATGAACCGTCTGGCTCTCCTTGAACTAATTGTGAACCAGAAAAAGATTCTATTCCTCTACTTTCTGAAATAGGATTAAAAAAAGTATCATGTTTTTCAGCTGTTGCACCCGTTAATGGCTGAAACCAATGAGTATGGTGAGTTGCTCCTTTTTCAATTGCCCAAGCCTTCATAGCACTCGCTACTTGGTCAGCTATTGATGTATCAATTTTAGTTCCTTCATTTATTGAACTAAGCACACTTTTATAGGCTTCTTTCGATAAATAATTTTGCATTGTTTCTAAGGTAAAAACATTTTGAGCATAAAAATCCGAAATTTTATTAGATGGTCGTTTTACATCAATTTTATCTCTATTGGTTGCTAATTCAAAAGCTATTTTTCTGTAATTCATTGTAAATTTATTTTTAGCAAAATAACAACCAATTATTAATCATTCCAAATTTGAGGGTTTAGCATAATATTTTTTCTAAATTTGCAATATGATTTTAGATAATATTTTACAAACTATTGGTAATACTCCATTAGTAAAATTAAATAGTGTTACAAAAGATTTACCCTGTATGGTTTGTGCTAAGGTGGAATATTTTAACCCTGGCAATTCTACCAAAGACCGTATGGCTTTAAATATGGTTGAAGTTGCTGAAGAAAAAGGCTGGTTAAAACCAGGAGGAACAATTATTGAAGGCACTTCTGGCAATACAGGAATGGGTTTAGCTTTAGCAGCCATTGTTAAGGGATATAAATGTATTTTCACTACAACAGATAAACAATCGAAAGAAAAGGTTGATATATTAAGAGCCGTTGGTGCTGAGGTTGAAGTTTGCCCTACCAATGTTGAACCAGATGACCCTCGTTCTTATTATTCACGTTCTGCAACTTTAGCAAAAGAAACACCCAACTCTTTTTACTTTAACCAATACGCTAATTTGGCAAATAGAGAAGCCCATTATAAAACTACTGGTCCAGAAATTTGGGAACAAACCGAAGGAAAAGTTACACATTTTGTAGTGGGTGTTGGTACAGGAGGTACTATTTCTGGTGTTGGAAGATACTTGAAAGAACAAAATCCTGATATAAAGATAATTGGAGTTGACACTTTTGGTTCTACGCTTAAAGAATACCACGAAACAGGAAAAATTGACGAGTCGGCTATATATCCTTACATAACCGAAGGCATTGGTGAAGATATTATTCCAGAAAATATTGATTTTGATGTAATTGACCGTTTTATTAAAATTACAGATAAAGATGGAGCTGTTATGGCTCGCCGATTGGCAAAAGAAGAAGGAATGTTTGTTGGATATTCTTGTGGTTCGGCAGCTATGGGTGTTTTGGCATTAAAAGACGAGTTAAAGCCAAGCGATTTAGTTGTTACCCTGTTTCACGACCACGGAAGCCGTTATGTTGCTAAAGTTTATAATGATGATTGGATGAAAGAAAAGGG
>JAHDDA010000086.1 GCA_020629595.1 Chitinophagales bacterium | reverse complement strand
ATAGAAAATTTGAATTTAAAATGAAACGTAGAAATATATTAGAATTTTTAGGTGTTGGATTAACCTTAACTTTTGCTCCTGGATTGTGGTCTTGTAATAGAGAAACTAAAGTTTCGGCTCTAAAAGACTTTACTATTAAAGGAATTTTACCCTCAGAAGAAGATAATTTAAAATTAGCAGATGGCTTTAATGCCGAAGTGTTGATTAAATGGGGTGATTCAATTTCAGAAAATGATTACTTTGGTTTCAATAATGATTATACCGCCTTTATTCCTTCAAAAGACAATAAAAATGAAGGAATTTTATGGGTAAACCATGAATATGTCTCTCGCCGTTTTGTTTCTGGTTTTGTGCAAGGAATGGAAAGAAATCAAAAACAAGTAGAGCAAGAAATGTATAATGTTGGTGGCTCTTTATTACGCATTAAAAAAGAAAATGGAACTTGGAAGGTAATACATAATCATAAAAACAATCGTAGAGTAAATGGACATACTATGATTCCATTTAACTGGGATGAACCAATTGCTGGCAAAACAGAAGCAATGGGAACAATGGGGAACTGTTCAGGTGGAATAACACCCTGGGGAACAATTTTAACCTGCGAAGAAAACACAGAGGCTTATTACGGAGAACGTAATTACGAAACAGGAGAAGTAGAATCTGGCGGTTATGGTTGGGAAAATTTTTATGATAATTTACCTGAACATTACGGTTGGGTTGTAGAAGTAAATCCAGAAACAGGTAAATCCCAAAAACACGTAGCTTTAGGAAGGTGTGCCCACGAATGTGCCACTGTTGTTCAACTTAAAGATGGTAGGGTAGTAGTTTACACAGGTGATGATTCAAGAGATGAGTGTTTGTACAAATTTGTATCTTCTAAACCGAACTCATTAAAAGAAGGGACATTGTACGTTGCCAACATTGAAAAACAACGTTGGGAATCTTTAGACTTTGATACCCGTTCAGAATTACAAGCAAAGTTTAAAAATCAAACTGAAGTTTTAATTCGTTTACGTGAAGCCTCAAAATTGGTTGGTGGAACGCCACTTGATAGACCTGAAGATATAGAAATTGATCCACTAAATGGAAGTGTCTTAATTTCATTAACTAACAATAAGCCAAAAGGCAATTACCATGGTTCAATTCTTAAAATTGTAGAAGAAAACAACCAACACGATAACTTAAATTTTAAATCGGAAACACTAATAGCAGGTGGAGAGAAAACGGGTTTTTCTTGTCCAGATAATATGGCTTTCGATAAAGTTGGTAATTTGTGGTTTACTTCAGATATTTCTGGAAGTGCCATTGGAAAAGAGCCTTATATACAGTTTAAAAATAATGGATTGTATGTAATTCCTCGAACAGGAAAGCAGGCTGGAACAGTAATTCAAGTAGCTTCAGCACCAAAAGATGCAGAATTTACAGGACCATTTTTTTCAGATGATGGAAAAACCTTATTTTTGTCGGTTCAGCATCCGGGAGAAACATCAAAAAGTCTTGAAGAATTATCAAGTAATTGGCCAGACGGAGGTAATACAATACCAAAATCTGCCGTTGTATGTATATCGGGTGCAAGCCTTGAAAACATACAAAGTTTAAGCTAATGAAATTTATATATAAGTTATTTTTTTTAACATTAATAATATTTTTAACATCCTGTAATTATAACAAACCTTCAAAATTTTCAACCTCTTCGGTTATTCCTATACCAGATGTTGATTTACAAAAGAAAGCGGTCAGTTTTGCAACTATACCAAAAGAAATATTTGGTGTAAAAACAGATGGTTATACATTACATGGCGATAAAGTACAAAAGGGGGAATTTCCTGCTGAAATTTTACAATCGTGCAATTTAAGCTCATTAGAAGTACACAATTTGGTGGAAGCAGCTAAAGGAAAGTTTGACTTTAGAAATATGAAAGTTGGTCGTCCTTATTCTGTTTTATGTAATAAAGAAACCAATAAAGCAGAGTACTTTTTCTATGAAATAGACCCAGAAAATTATGCAAAGTTTTACATAGGAAATGACACCTTAAATGTAGAAATAAAAGAAAAAGATATAGAAAAGGTATGGACAGAATCGGCAGGAATTATAAAAAATTCATTGTATGAAACTGTTTTACAAAATAACTTGTCGCCTAAATTGGTGCAAGAGTTAGCCGATATTTATGCTTGGTCTGTAGATTTTTTCAAAATTAAAGAAGGAGATTCATTCAAAGTTCTTCACAAAAATAAATATGATAATGGGCAGTATATTGGAATTTCTGATGTAGTAGCTGTTGTATTTAATCATCATGGACAAAACTACTATGCTTTTTATCTAGAAGATGATGGAGAATTTGGGGCTTTTTACGATGAAAAAGCAGAAAGTTTGGAAGGAGCTTTTTTGAAAGCTCCACTAAAGTTTTATCGAATTTCTTCACGTTATCAAATGAATAGAAAACACCCAGTTTTGGGTTATACAAGAGCCCATTTAGGAACAGATTATGCTGCTCCGAAAGGTACGCCTATATTGGCAACTGCTAATGGGGTAGTTACAAAAAGAGGCTATACAAGAGGCAACGGTAATTATGTTAAGATTAAACATAACGAAACGTATTCAACTCAATATTTACACATGTCTAAGTTTAAAAGTGATGTTAAAAAAGGAACAAGGGTAAAACAAGGACAAGTAATTGGCTATGTGGGTTCAACAGGTTTAGCAACAGGTCCTCATGTTTGCTATCGTTTTTGGAAAAATGGAAAACAAGTTGACCCATACAAACAAAAATTGCCCTCTAACAAAAAACTAAAAGAAGCCTATCATGAAACTTTTTTCCCTTATGCTGATTCTTTAAAAACTATTCTTAATAAAATGGAGTTTAGTAATAAAGATTTAGCTTTTAAAGAATGAAAAAACTAGTTTACATAGTTAGGCACGGACAAACAGAATATAATCTATTAAAAAAGGTTCAAGGAAGTGGTGTAGATTCTTCATTAAATGATTTTGGGGAAAGACAAGCTCAGGCTTTTTTTGAAGCTTATAAAGCTGAGAGTTTTGACAAAATATATGCATCAAAACTACAAAGATCATATCAATCTGTGAAGCAATTTGAAAAATTAGGTTATGAAATACAGCGTTTTGAAGAATTGAATGAAATTAGTTGGGGGATTCATGAGGGAAAAAGTCCAAGTATTAAAATGAAACAAAACTGGACGATTTTACAAAATGCGTGGGATTCAGGAGATTATACTGCAAAAATTGAAGGAGGAGAAAGTGCAAATGATTTAGCCGAAAGATTATGGGAATTTGTTAAATCCGAAATTTATGGCAATTCATTTAATAAAATCTTGGTATGTTCTCATGGAAGAAGTATTAGGGCATTAATGTGTACCTTACTAAATTTACCGCTTTCTGATATGAATAAATTTGAGCATCATAATTTGAATTTATACTTAGTAGAAATAGATTCAAACAATAAGGCAAGATTGCTGAAAGAAAATTGTATAGAGCATTTACCTAAAGAATTAATAAAAGATTTATCGCATTAGAATTTAAGTGTTTACTTAAAAATTGTGTTAATGAAAAATAAACTTGAAATTTCAGTCATCTCTAAAATACAAGATTTATTAAATCAAAACTTGAGTTTTGCTTGTTTTTCATTGCCAAACACAAGAGCTTGGCATTTTATTTTCAACACTTCTAAAGGCAATAAAAAATTTGTAATTCAAAGTTGGAATAAAGAGAAGTTTGTATTACAATCATCTACTTATTACACTATTGATATTGAGGATTTGAGTTCCTTATCCTTTACAAATAATTTTAAATCTAATTGCACCTATGAATGTTCAAAAAAAGAATTTTCTGAGTTAGTTAATTCAATAAAAAGTGCCATTCAGCAATCTAATCTTAAAAAAGTAGTAGCTTCAAGAATTGTAAAAACTCATAAATCAAATTCATTCAATATTTCAAAAATTTTATCAAGCTTAGGGTGTAATTATCAAAACGCTTTTAAGTATTTTTTTTGTTTCCCTAAAGAGCAAATAGCCTGGATAGGAGCAAGCCCTGAAAAACTTTTAATTCAGAAAAGAAATATTGCATCAACAATGTCATTAGCTGGTACTCAACCTTATTCTAATAATATTAAATGGTCAGAGAAAGAGTTTGAAGAACAAAAACTCGTAACTTATGAAATTACAAATGTTTTAGAATCTTTAAATTTAAAATATGATGTTCAAAAGTTAAAAAATCAGAAAGCAGGGCATTTAGCGCATCTTTGTAATGAAATAAGTATAGAATTAAATTCATTAATCGAATCAGACATTTTGGTAAATAAGCTACATCCTACACCAGCAATTGCTGGCTTACCTAAAACAGAATCGGTTAATTTTATCAATTCAAATGAAAAACATAATAGGGCGTTTTATACAGGACTTTTAGGTGTAGAAAATTTTTTTGAAACAAACTATTACTTTGTAAATCTAAGATGTATGCAAATTTTTAAAGACTCTTTATCTATTTATGTAGGTGCAGGCATAACTTCAAATTCTGTTGCAGAAAATGAATGGCAAGAAACAAAATCGAAAGCTAATGTATTGCTTAATGTATTAAGTGAATAGTTAATTTTTGTGTTTTGTGAAATTTGGTTATTTTAGACACTTTACTTTAATCATTTTTCAATGAAAATTATCTTTAAATCAGTATTACTTTTAGGTGGTAGGTTATTTTGTATGATTGCTAACATACTTGAAGCAAAAAAAATACTAAGCTCCGTTGTGTCTGTGACCAACGGAAGTTCAAAATCATTCAGTTTAATTAACTACCTATTTTTACTTTTTTTATCTAATGCTTTAAATGCCCAAGCAATAAATAGGGTAGAACCACCATTTTGGTATGTAGGAATGAATAACCCAACTGTTCAATTATTGGTTTACGGTGAAAATATTGGCGACTTTGAACCACAAATAAAGAATAAAAATGTTACGCTTGAAAAATATCAAAGTGTTGAAAATAACAACTACCTTTTTATTGATTTAATAATTAAAGAAAACGCTAAACCTTGTAAATTCAATATTCTTTTTAAAAATGGAAATAAAACAACTATCAAAAAAGAATATGAATTAAAACCAAGAAACGTAAATCCAGTAAAACAAACCTCGTTTTCTTCAAAAGATGTAATTTACCTAATTACACCAGATAGATTTGCCAACGGAAATACCCAAAACGATGAAATTACAGGTTTAAAAGAAGGCTTAAACCGAAAAGAAGATTTTGGCAGACATGGTGGTGATATTCAAGGAATAATTGACCATTTAGATTATATTAAAGAAATGGGTTTTACAGCCATCTGGCTAAATCCTATTTTAGAAAACGACCAACCAAAATGGTCTTATCATGGATATTCAACCACCGATTATTACAAGGTTGATCCACGCTTTGGTACAAATGAAGATTACCTTACTTTAATTAAAAAAGCCAAAGAAAAAGGCTTAGGTGTAATAATGGACATTATTGTAAACCACTGTGGCGACGAACATTGGTGGATGAAAGATTTACCAACTTCTGATTGGGTAAATTATCAAGATGAACCTTACCAAGAAACAAATCACCGTAAATTTTCATTACTTGATCCCTACGCTGCACCTTCCGATAGAAAAGTAATGACAGAAGGTTGGTTTGTACCAACAATGCCCGATTTAAATCAACGAAACGAATTGATGAATACTTACCTTATTCAAAACTCAATTTGGTGGATAGAGTACGCCAATTTATACGGCATCCGTCAAGACACTTACTCTTACCCTTTTCGTGAATTTATGACCGAATGGACTTGTGCCATAGCAAACGAATACCCCAATTTTAATATAGTTGGCGAAGAGTGGGTAAACGATGCTTCAATAATTGCTTATTGGCAAGAAGGAAAACAGAATAAAGACGGCTACACATCGTGTTTACCAAGTTTAATGGATTTTCCAACAACATTGCTTTTAGCAGAAGCCTTAAAAGAGGAAGAGGTTTGGGGAAAAGGCTTAATTCGTTTGTATGAAAACTTAGGTAAAGATTTTATTTATGCTAATCCTGAAAATTTGGTCATTTTTCCAGACAACCACGATATGAGCCGAATTTTTACGCAAGTAAATGAAGATTACGACTTGTATAAAATGGCATTAACTTACATTTTAACAATGCGTGGTATTCCACAAATATATTACGGTACAGAAATTTTAATGCACAACCGAGGCACAGAAAGCCACGGTGTTATTCGTACCGATTTCCCTGGAGGTTGGCAAGGCGATGCACAAAATACTAAAACACAAAAAGGCTTAAAAACACAACAAATTGAAGCACAAAACTGGCTAAAAAACTTAATAAATTGGAGAAACAACAAAACCGTTATTCATACAGGAAAACTAATGCACTACGAACCACAAAAAGGCGTTTATGTGTATTTTAGATACAATGAAACCGAAACGGTAATGGTTGTTTTAAACAAAAACAATGAACCAACTGAACTAAATTTAGACCGTTTCAAACTAAACTTAGGCAATAATAAAACAGCTTTTGATGTATTCAATCAAAAGGAAATAGAACTAAATGAAAGTATAATCTTGCCAGCAAAAGCCCCAGCAATTTTTGAAATACTGAATTAATACAAGGGAACTTGTTCCCTTGAAAGGTAAACTATCCTATGAAAAATCATTTTCTGTCAATTATAATCTTACTGATGCTGGTTTCTTGCCAAATTTCAAGCAACGAAAACCCAATTCCAAAAGTAGAACAAGGAAAAATAGTTCGTTTAGAAAACTTGGATTTCACAGAAATTGAAAAACGTCCTGTTGATGTATGGTTGCCAAACAATTACAATAAATCTAAAAAGTACCCTGTAATTTATATGCACGACGGACAAATGTTATTCGATAAAACTATTACTTGGAATAAACAAGAATGGGATGTTGACAGTGTGCTTCAAAACCTAATTGATAAGCAAAACATACTAGAGTGTATTGTTGTTGGAATTTGGAATACTGAAAAACGCCACAATGAATATTTTCCTGAAAAAGTATTTGATAAAATCCCTAAAACTTACCTAAAGTCTCAAGGTGAAGTAGCCGAAAAAATGGCAAAAAGTCCAGTTTTATCTGATGAATATTTACGATTTATAGTTGAAGAACTAAAACCTAAAATTGATGCGGAATTTTCTACACTTTCCAATGCTAAAAACACTTTCATTGCAGGTTCAAGTATGGGTGGCTTAATTTCTATGTATGCTATGTGTGAATATCCTCAAATATTTGGTAATGTAATTTGTATGTCAACTCATTGGATTGGTTTTTATTCTGATGAAAGGAATCCAATACCTGATTTGTTTTATGAATATCTAAATGACAACTTACCACAAGCAAGTAAACATAAAATTTATTTCGATTTTGGAACGGAACAATTAGATGCGATGTATGAAAAGCCTCAACATAAAATTAACCTTTTACTTGAACAAAAAGGTTATTTTAAAGATAATCTATGGCTAACAAAAAAATTTAATGGACACGAACATAATGAAAAAGCCTGGAATAGTAGATTGTATTATCCTCTCAAGTTTATGTTAAGCAAATGATTGAGTTTTGTGTAATCCTGTAATAATTATTCTAAACAATTTCAATACGAATAGATAAATTCTCATTAATGTTAAGAATAATCTTTATATTTAAAGCTAAATTTGTATAGTTTTAATTATAAATTAATATTCAATTTTAACTAAAAAAACTAAAAATGAAAACAAAATTTTCAAACCTATTAGGTATTTTCTTTATGGCAGTTGCCTTACTAATGGTAACTTCTTGTGATAACGATGACGATGGTTTAGTCATTGATACAGGAGATGGTGATATTAATGTTGCCGATGGTCTTTACTTATCTTTAGCCGATGGTGTTCCTTCCTCAACGGCACAATTAACTGCAGAAATGGTTGAAAACGAAGGTTTTACTTCGCAAGAACGTTCTGGATTTGTAGGAGGTTATATGTTTTTAGAAGCTGGCGACTACAATGTTGTTCAAGTTGTAAGCAAAGAAGTTACTACTACAATTGGTGGAACTGCTGAAATGGTTTCAGATGAAGGTTCTTCTTGTGATTACAATGAATATTGTGTAGTTTCTACTGCTGAAGGTGGTAATTCTTTTGCTGTTGCTGAAACAGGTTTATACAGAGTAACCCACGATTCTCAAACTTCAGAATTAATAATGTACAAAATTGTTGATGCTAGTTTAATCGGAAATGCAACCGAAGGTGGTTGGTCTGCCGATACGCCTTTAACTGCTGGAACTTTTGATGCAGAAGGTGGTTCTTGGACTGCTGAAAACGTTTTATTAAGAAGTGGACAATGGAAAGTTCGTTTCAATTGCCGTTGGAATTTAGACAGACGTGTTGACCCTAATGCTGGTTTTGCATCTGATAATGGCTACCAATTATTTACAAACTTAGGTGGTTCAGTAAATGATTTATTGAACGGAAACGATGGACCAAACATTGAGCAAACTGAAGATGGAATTTACACAGTTACTTTAGATTTTGATGCTCGTAATGGCTTTTCTATAGATTTAGTAAAAACTGCTGAAGCACCTGAAATTACTTTCAACCCTAACGATTATGCTTTTGGTGTAATTGGTAGTGCAACTGTAAACGGTTGGGATGCTGATAGAAACTTATTCCACAAAGAAGAAGGTGGCGTTCACACTTGGTATGGTGTTGTTGTTTTTGCTGCTGATGGTGAGTTCAAATTCAGAACAAACGATGCTTGGGATTTTGACTTAGGTGGAGATTTAGCCGCTTTATCTGTTGGTGGAAGTAATCTTGCTTCTCCAGGAGCTGGTGCTCATTACATTAAAATTATGACTTCAGACGAAGGTGAAACTTGGTCAGGTTCTGTTGATGCAATGGGTTGGGGTGTTATCGGAGCAGGTTCTCCTTCTGGAAACTGGGACAATGATACAGCAATGATGGGCGATGCTTTTGAAGCAGGTTCAGGCGTAACAACACACTCTTTAACTGGTGATTTCACAACTGATGAATGGAAATTCAGAGCAGGTGGTGAATGGGGCTTAAACTTAGGCGGCGATTTCGGTTTCTTAAACGTAGATGGTAATAACTTATCATTAGCTGAAGCTGGAACTTATGTTGTAACCTTATCATTTGATGGTGAAGTTTATACAGCTACTGCTGAAAAACAGTAATCAATTTAGAATTTAGTCTTACAAAGACCTTGAAGGGA
>JAHDDA010000085.1 GCA_020629595.1 Chitinophagales bacterium | reverse complement strand
TGTTATTAACTTTGCTAAACAAGTTGGATTTAGTTTCTGAGGAAACCCTAATTATTGGATAATAACAAGTATTACTTATTGTCGAAACAATAGAATTATCTGGCAATTCAACATTTATAACATTTAAAGTACCACATTCAATAAATTCTACAGTGTAACCAACAGCATCTAAGTGATTAAAGTTCAATTCATACTCACTAGTTGTTAAATCAATTTCTGTTTCTGACAACGCAATTTCAGTCGTTATTGGATTTCCACTATTATCTAACAATCCAGTTGAATTTACTGAAGCACAAATTGATTGCCCAGGAGTTCCTTCAACCATTATTGTTTCACTAAAAGTACCATCTCTCTCACCATTATCAGATTGATCATTATTACAAGAACAAGGATCAGAAGCAGTTAAAACTATTGCACAATCTCCAATTTGTACGTCTAAAGAAACTGACGTTTCACAACCTGCAAATACAGGTGTAGCCATAGTTCCTCCTGTTAACATTGCATCAGCAACTCCAGTAAATGTAGCAGTAAGTGTGTAATTACCATTGGTTAAAGAACTCGGATCTAAATCAGTAATTATAGTTGGTGGATTTGTACCGTCATCTAATGTAAAAACTACTGTACCTGCATTAGCGTCAGCTTCTGTTACACTCAAACCTGCAATAGCTGCATCTGAAGTTTCGTAGCAAGGATTTAAAGTTTGGTCAATCGTAATTTCTGGATATTCACATACATTGCTAAAACTATTTATTGTTGAACCATCACTTAACTCTGCATCAATACTTGCATTTGTATTACAATCTATAAAATTGGCAGTATAACCTTGCCCGTCTGTATGATTAAATGTAAAAATTAATGTATTTGTATTGGCATTCAATGGTGTTATCGTTGTCGGTGTAACAACACCTATTGCTCCTCCAAAATCTAAACAAAAATCAATATCATTAGGAATTTCAAAAGTTAAGGTTTCAGAAAATGTACCATCTCCTGCTCCATTTGCAGTTTGGTTATTCATACAAGTACAACCTGAACTAGAAATAAATTGAGGTTCACATCCTCCTATTTGAAAAGCTACTTCAACTTCAGTTTCACATCCTGCATAAACAGGTGAAGCTATAGTTCCTCCTGTTAATACTGCATCGGCTGTTCCTGTAAATGTAGCTGTTAAAGTGTAGTTCCCAACAGCTAAGGTACTTGGGTCTAAATCTGTAACTGTTGTTGCTGGATTTGTACCATCATCCAATGTAAAAACTGTAGTACCTGCATTAGAACCAGCTTCTGTTACACTTAAACCAGTAATAGAAGCATCTGTTGTTTCATAACAAGAAGCTATAGTTTGGCCCATTGTAATTTCTGGATATTCGCAAACATTAGAAAGCTCTAAAGGTGTAGCACAATCTGCCTGATTTGCGACACTCAAACCTCCTCCATTATCATACTGAAACAAATTAATATCAAAACCTGTTTCATCTTGGTGATAAATCGTAAGTTCATAAACACCACTACCAGCAGCCGTTTGTGTAAATGGTAAAGGTAAAATTGCAGCATTACCATTCATATCTAAAATGCCTATATTACCAACATCATTTGCAATAACTAAATTAGTTAAATCTGCAACTGAACTATTAACCGTAATTGTTTCAGCAAATAAACCATCAACAGCTCCTGATGCTGATTCATTATTTTGACAAATACAGCCAGCACTATTTATTGTAAAAGTTGGAATTGGAACATTTGCATTTGAAACATCTGGTGCTGTAGTTGTTACATCATATGTAGCTGCTGGACAACTTCCAACTGGATCAAAAACAGTCATTACTACTACATCAACACTAGTAAATCCTGAAAAAGGACCAGTATATGATCCATCAGATGCACCACCACAAGCAATACCAACAAAGCCTTCTGTTCCTACAGTTCCATAATCATCATTAAAGCCATCTAACAAACCAGGTAAGCCTCCAAATTGGTAACAATCTGTACTTTGTAAAAGTGCTAAATGTCTATGTCCCCAACTTGAACCTGCATCCGCATAAATCCAGTTATAAACTGCTCTTTCAATGGTTAAACAGTTATCACCATTACTAGCAAAATAGGCTATATTTTCTTGGTAATTTAAGAACTCATGAGCATCATTGCCTCCACAACTAGCAGAACCTTCTCCAATTATTGGATGGTTATCGAATCTATCAAAAGGCGAATCACCAGCAGTATGAATTGTTCCTCCACAAGCGGGTGTGGTATGACCAGAAGCATTACATAATATGATATCATCAATATGCTCCTGTGCTAATTGTATTGCACTTGCCTCTGCAACTTCAAATAATAAACCTTCTGCAACTTGTCCAGTTGGATTAGAATCAGAAGTGCATCCACCAGCTGGTAAAGGATACGAAATACCCGCTCTTGCTGCTCTTTCAGCATTTAATAAATAGAGAGCTTGAGCATTTTTATCCATTGTACTCCAAGTTGCTAAATCTGGTAAAACCAAATTACCCAATGAACAAGCGGGTAAACCTAATTGAGCCTCCTCCTGCCTTCTAGCATTATTAAATGCATTTTGCGTTGCAGTAACATCAATAGAACCACATCCACCAGCAGGAACAGGAAAATATGAGCCTTGATCACCTGCTGTAATAGCATCTTCATCCCATTCAATATCTGAATTTAAATCTGTTGGAGATTGTGCAAATGAAGTAATACATATACATAACGATAGTATAAGGGTAGAGAATATACTTTTAAGCATAAAAAAAATTATTGGTTAGTTAATCAATTCTTAAAACGTAAAATTATAAACATTTTATTTTTTTACAAAGGCTTACAAGAATTTACTTTTTAGTTTTTTATCTCTAGTAGGTTTGAAACTTAAACAAAAGAGCAAATTATACAACAAATTCACAATTGAAAAGACTATCTATATTTATATTGATTTAGAGTTTTATTAGAATATACCTAGGTTACTCTTCTCATTTATATTAAGTTTGCTCAAAGCAAAAAAATTAAATAAATGAAAAAAGCAATTTTCCCAGGTTCATTCGATCCTTTTCATTTAGGACACTTAGATATTTTAAAAAGAGCATTGCCCTTATTTGATGAAATTGTTTTGGCAATAGGCGAAAACTCCTCAAAAAAATACCTTTTTCCCTTAGAAAAGCGTTTGAAAATGCTAAATAAACTTTTTGAAAATGAGCCTAAAGTAAGCGTTAAATCTTATAGTGGGCTTACTGCTCGTTTTTGTGAACAAGAAGGAATACAACACATTTTACGTGGCTTGCGTTCAAGCAATGATTTTGATTACGAAAAGTCAATTGCTCAGCTAAACAATGCTCTATCCCCTAATTTAGATACTTTATTTTTTATTTCGCCTCCACATTTATCGCACGTTAGTTCAAGCATTGTTCGTGAAATAATGATAAATAATGGAGATGCCCGACAATTCTTACCCCAAGCATTTGAAAACTTCATTTGAGAAACAACATCTTTTTAAATTTGTGGTTTAAATAACAGGACATTTTTTAATTATCCTTGTAATAATGGTGGTAGATTAGTAGTTATGCTGTTATTGCATTAGGACATGATAAATCAGTATCCCTACATTGAATTACTTAATTTTTGTCCTATTACTCAGGTTAGATTTAAAAATTAAAATTATTTTAAGTAATGAAAAAAATTTCTCTTTTCTTTTTATCATTTTGCTTTATAGCTTTGTTTTCCTCATGTGATAACGATGATGATGTTAATACACATTCTGAATCAACCTTAAATTTGGCATATAACGTTGGTGGACAAGTTTTTAACTATGGAGATATTTATGATATTGGAGGAATAGCTACTTCATTTAGCTTTGCTCAGTTTTACTTATCAGGCTTATCAGTAATGGATGATGCAGGTAATATGACAATGCTTGAAGACACCTATATTTTAGCAAAACCATCACAAACAGAATATGACTTACCTGAAGTAAGTACAGATCACGTTCACATGTTTAATTTTAACATTGGCATTGACGAAGCAACAAATAATCAATCAACCGAAGATTTTACAAACCAGCCCGCCGATAGCCCTTTGGCACTTCAAACACCAGAAAGCATGCACTGGAGTTGGAATGTTGGTTATATTTTCTTGAAAATAAACGCAATGGTTGATACAGATGGAGATGGAACGCCAGAAACACCAACTGAATATCATATTGGAACGGATAATTTATTAACGCCTGTTACAGTTATGATACACGAAGACTCACATAACCACAATGACCATAGTAGTTTAAAAATTGGCTTAAATTTCGATATTGCTCAATTATTTAACGGGATTGATTTATCAACTGGTACTTCTACACATACGGGCGACAATTTGGAAATGGCTCAACAAATTACAGCTAATTACGCTTCAGCATTTAGTAAACAATAAATTTCATTTTTTTGTTGTTTAATTAGTATGTTAAGAATATCAATTTTATCGTTTTTGCTTATTTGTTTAAGTGTTGTTTCTTGTAGAAATAACGATGATGATAAATTAGAAGATTCAAATTATGAGCTGGAAATTCCTGAAGGGTTTCCAGCTTTTTCAATTGATGAAGACAAACCAATTACTGAGCTCAGAGTTGAATTAGGGAAATTACTGTTTTTCGACCCAATTTTATCTCGTGATAGTTCTATTTCTTGTGCTTCTTGCCATAAACCCGAATTATATTTTACCGATGGTTTAGCTATTTCCGAAGGAATAGAAAATAGAATTGGCTTTAGAAATACGCCAAGCCTTGCCAATTTGGCGTATGCTCCTTTTCTTTTTTCAGATGGCGGAACAAATAATTTAGAACTGCAAGTTTTAGCGCCTATTGAAGACCATAACGAAATGGATTTTAATGTTGTTGAAGCTGCTGAAAGATTAAAAAGTATTGAAAAATACAGAAACTTAGCACTTTCTGCTTTTAATAGAGAACCCGACCCATTTGTTTTAACTCGTTCAATTGCAGCTTTTGAAAGAACCTTATTTAGTGGAAATTCGGCTTATGATAAATTTACTTTTCAGAATAATGAAAATGCCTTAAATGAAGCACAAAAAAGAGGTTTAGACTTATTTTTTTCTGAAAAAGCAAAATGTGGTAATTGCCATTCGGGGCATTTATTTACCAATTTTGCATTTGAAAATATTGGCTTATATCAATCTTACGAAGATATTGGCAGACAAAGAATTACTTTTGATTTTGCTGATGAAGGGAAATTTAAAGTACCAAGTTTACGAAATGTAGCCAAAACTGCACCTTATATGCACGATGGTAGCTTTGCAACACTTGAAGCAGTAGTCAATCATTATAATAATGGAGGGGCGGGACATCCGTTTCAATCTACTTTGATAAATCCAATTGGGTTTACTGAACAAGAAAAGCAAGATTTAATTCAATTTTTAGAAGCCTTAACCGATTCTACTTGGATTGAACCTTTTTTGTAAGATAACTGATAACTGAAATTTAAACCTCTTTTAACTTTTTCATAAAAATATATTCTGAATATTTGCTTTAAATTAGTGTTTAAGAAAATATAGTATTATGAAAGCTAAACATCAACTAATATCTTCATTATCTGCTGCTGTTTTAATTTTATTCTTATCATTCAATGCTTTTGCACAAAATACCGAAGGAAAAAGTAAACTCGATATTGAAATAGATAGAAATGGCGAAAAAATTAGAATTGATACTTTAATTGAATCAAGTAATTTGCCCAAACTTTTAGAAGAACTAAACTTAGAACTAAGTGAAGAAATGCCTAAAATGTTTGAAGATTTACAATTAGAACTTCAAGAAGGTTTACCTCAGTTAGAAGAGTTTTTTAACAACATTGATGGCAACGGAATTACTTTCGACTTTAAGCAATTTGATAATTTATTTGATGAAGAAATGATGAACTCTTTTGATAATATGTTCAAAGAGTTTGAAAACTTGAATTTGGAGAACTTAAATTTGGGCGAGGCTTTTCAAGGGTTAGATAAAATGCTAAAAGATTTAGATTTAAACATTCAAGAATTTAATTTTGATGGTTTTGAAAACTTTGAATTTGGCGATATACCAAGTCGTAAAAACAAAGCACAATTAGGTGTTACTTTAAGCGAAAAAGAAGAAAATGGCAAAAAATCTATAACTGTAAATGGCATTACAAAAGGCAGTTTAGCCGAAAAAGCAGGTATTTTAAAAGGCGATAAAATTACCCAAATTGACGGTAAAAAAGCTGAAAACATTATGGATGTTGTAAATGGTATTCAACGTAAAAAAGACAAAGAAATACTAAAAATCGGCATTGAAAGAAATGGTATTCCTACAACATTAGAAATTGAAATGAATGTTCCAAAACCTGAAAAAGTTAAAGAAACGATTAAAAAGGTTTAAAAGTTAAAACCAAGCATAGAATACATAAATCAACACAGATTTTTAATCATAAAAAGCGACTTAGATTGTTGTCTAAGACGCTTTTTTTAATTCTTAGCTTCATTCCTCCTCTGCCTTCCTCGCTTCCTCAATGGCTTTGAGCAAAGAACCATCTTGGTGTTTTGCAATTAAATCATCAAACATTTCAGATAAATTTGGTTTAGGAATCATACCCGATTGTTTGAAAATTATTTCTTGATCATAAATTACCAAAATTGTAGGAATACTTTTAATATTAAAATGACGAGAAAGTACCGTTTCTTCTTCAGTATTAATCTTTCCAATTAAAATATCTTTATCCTTGTAATCTCTAGCTAATTCATCAATTATGGGAGTCATTACCTTGCAAGGTCCACACCACGAAGCCCAAAAATCTAATAAAACTGGAACTTTAGCATCAACTACCAAATCATCAAAATTATCGGCAGTTATTTCTATTGCTTTTACTTTTTTTTCTTTTTTACCAAATGGCCACATCCTTTTAAAATTATTAATTATAAATGGTGAATGATTAATTCACAGATTCCCAAATTCACTAGTTAATTAGGTGCTTCTTAAATTTTCGGGTTAATTCTCGCTTTAATAAGTTTGTAACTTATTTGTTCGCCTTAAAATGCTGAAAGTTACAAACTTTCAGGAGCAATATATTATCAATTTTAAGTATTCCACGAAAATTTAGTAAGAGCCGTTATTTATTCTACAACAATATCTTTTATTCCTTCTGGAGCTGGCGGAAATTGCATATTCAAGCTCTTTAATGTTTCAATAATAACAGTGCTAATAATTAAATTTCTATACCATTTTCTATTGGCAGGAATAATGTACCAAGGAGCATTATTGGTGCTTGTTTTATTTAACATATCTTCAAAAGCGGCTTGATATTCATCCCAAAGTTTACGATCTTCTAAATCTCCAGGATTAAATTTCCAATTTTTTTCTGGTCTATCCAATCGTTCTTGTAAACGTGCTTTTTGCTCGTCTTTACTTATATGCAAATAAAATTTTAAAATTGTTGTTCCTTCATCGGTTAGTAACTTTTCAAAATCTTTAATGTGTTTGTAACGTTTACTCCAAACTTTCTTAGGAGCAATATTTTTCACTCTTTCTACCAAAACACTTTCGTAATGACTACGGTTAAAAATCACAATTTCGCCCGAACGAGGTGTCTGCTTGTGTATTCTCCAAAGATAATCGTGAGCCAACTCTTCTTCGGTTGGTTTCTTAAATGGTGCAACACGCACTCCCGCAGGATTTACACCTTCAAAAACGTGGCGAATTGTGCCGTCTTTACCTCCAGTATCGGTTGCTTGTAATACAATTAAAACTTTTTGTTTTCCTTCAGCAAACATTAGTTCTTGCAAATATTCTAGTTCTTCATTTAGTTCTAAAAGTTTCGATTTCCCTTCTTCTTTAGCAAAATTTTTAAACAAAGATTTGTCATCAGTATCAAAATCTTTTAGGCTAATTTTTTCACCTTGTTTTACTCTGTATTTATCTATTTTAGACATTATTTATAATTTTTGAAAGCTTAAAGATACATTTGCATCAAAATATATGACGTGATAATTTACAATGTTACAATAAAAATTGAAAATTCTGTAGTAGAAGACTGGGTAAAATATATGAAAATTCTTCATATTCCAGAGGTTATGGATACGGGTTATTTTACAGAATACAAGTTTTGCCGACTGATTGATAACCTACAAGAAGGTGATGATGCCACCACTTTTTGCATACAATATTTTTGCCCAAGTTTAGGTAAGTTACACATGTATCAAGTAAAACACGCAAAAGTACTTCAAGCCGAACATAACGAAAAATATGCAGGTAAGTTTGTGGCTTTTCGCACCATTTTAGAAATATTGAATTAATAATTGATAATTAACAATTAACAATTATCAATTAATTACCACAATCCCTTAAATTTAGGTTTCATTCTTCTAATTATTATTTTTAATTTATGAAATCTAAACTTAAACTTGGTAAAAATACCTTTTTACTATTTTTTGTTTTTTTTGTTTCACTAGATTTAGTGGCTCAAACAAATATTCAAGGTATTGCAAGAGATAAAGAAAATGGCGAACCTTTAATGTTTGCCAATATTTTGGTCAAGAATACTTCTATTGGAACTCAAACCGATTTAGATGGTAAATTCTCGTTAATTGTTCCTGCCGATATTCAACGTCCTTTTATGTTAGAGTGTTCTTATTTAGGCTATCAAAACGTTGAAATTAAAATTACTGAAAAAGAAAACCCCAATATTAAATTCCAGCTTTTGCCCGATAATGGTATTTTAATTGGCGAAGTTGAAATAAAAGAAAGCAGAGTAACCGAAAAGCAAAAAGAAACGGCTCAGACCGTTGAGAGTCTTGATATTATTGCCATAAAAGAAACACCTGCAGCTAACTTTTACGATGGATTAGCCAACTTAAAAGGCGTAGATATGACTTCTGCAAGTTTAGGATTTAAAATTATAAATACTCGTGGTTTTAACAGCACAAGTCCTGTTCGTTCTTTACAGTTAATTGATGGTGTTGATAACCAAGCACCAGGTTTAAACTTTTCTTTGGGTAACTTTTTGGGAGCTTCAGAATTAGATATTCAAAGAGTAGATATTATTGCAGGTGCAAGTTCTGGAATTTATGGACCAAATGCATTTAATGGTGTTATAAGTATGCAAACAAAAAATCCATTTTACCACGAAGGATTATCTTTTATGGTTAAAGGTGGAGAACGTGCTTTATTTGAAGGTGCAATAAGATATGCAAAGGTTTTGGGAGAAAAGAAAAAATTTGCCTTTAAATTAAACGCCTCTGGTTTTAGAGCCAACGATTGGGAAAGTGA
>JAHDDA010000084.1 GCA_020629595.1 Chitinophagales bacterium | reverse complement strand
GTAAACCTTATTGATGAATATGGCTTTATTAGTGAGTTTAAGCAAATTGTAAATACAGCCGAAGAATTGTAAAGTATTAAAGTTAAAGAATATTGGCATAAAGATTTTTACTTGTTCTAATAATCTTTATGCCAATGTTTATATAAGCCATTACGCCCCAAAAGCGATAAAATATGTTTGCCTACTACGGCAAAGCAGTAAGTAAATCGGCAACCTTACTTCTGTTTAATTCCCAACTATTGTAGTCTAAGTTGTTTACAATTCCGTTGCCATCAGCATCATAATTCAAGTATTGATTTACAGCCGCACTATTGTTAGCCCATAAGTTAAAATCTAAATTATTAATATTGCCATTTCCGTCATAATCGCCACTATACATAGCATAGCTACCATTTACCAATTTAAGTTGTTCAACACCTGCGGCTTGCGTTTGCATAGTTGTAAAATCATACATACTTCCCGAAGCCAACATATTAGCACTTGCTACGCCCAAATGACTTTGATGATGCACCAATAAAGTAAGCATTTCGGTGTCGGCAATGCCAGCAAATTCAATATTTGTATTACCCATTTCATCTGCTAAAGAACCATCTGCCATTATAAATCCAGCTTTTTGTGCTACTACCATTTCAGAAGCATCTTTTAGGCTAATTAAAACCCAATCAACTACATCTGTCGGAAAACTACTTGCCATTTCAGTTCCATTGTAGTTATAATAAGTGGCAAAAGGTTGCATATTTGGTAGTAATCCATCGGTATTTCTGGCTGTAGTCATAGAAGTTCCATCGTACATAGCTTCTAAATATACTTTTGCCGAAATACTAAAATTACCCGCAGTAGTAGGCACATCTTCTATAATGCTAAGTTGTTTGCTATATATGTAATCGCCAATAGCACCCATACCATTAGCGGCATTTCCTGAAACATAAAAATTTACATTACCAAAACCTGTATTTGGAGCAGTCCAATCAAATGTAAATGTTTGTGAATCGCTGGCAAAAGGAGCATTATTGTGATTTACAAACTCAATACCACCCGATGATTGTTTAGCGGTATTCGTAGAGTTAGTAATAGTAAAACTTCCCGCATTATTTCCTGCATCATCTAAGGCAACTAATTGAAAACCAAATCTGGTAGCCCCCATTTGTGAAACAGTTACATTTATGGTGTAAGTTTGATTTGCTTGATACATAGTGCTACCTGCATTAAAATCAATGGCTACACTACCTGTTCCTTCATTTAAAGAAAAACTACTATGGCAACCACCGCCGCCAGCACCACAGCTTCCTTGTCCAGGGGCAGATGCGTTAAATGGTGGAGGTTGCGAGCTATAAGTGTGTGCGTGTTCTACGCCAGAAGTAAGCATAAAAGCAATTATATATAATATGCTTGCAAAAGAAATAAGTATCCATTTTTTCATAATATTGGATTTTTTAATGTTTTCGTTGGAAATAGCAACAAAAATTAACCCAAAAATGGAAATTGTAGTAAGTTATCAATTTAGTGGATAAACTTTTAGATATTAGTGGTTGAAATACAAGAAATTAAAAAGTAAAAAGATTTTTAATCTTTAGAAGCGTGTGGAGCATCGGTTTCTGAAATTATTTTTGTTAATGCGTTATAAATCCAATTTTCATCGGCATCAATAATTCGGTTAATTAATGTTTCAGTTAAATCAGTCACCTCTCTAAAATCACTAATGGTTTTCATTACCGCATTTGCTTCATCGGTTTTTTCTTCAATATTAATTTTGTGTAAGGCTTTTTTTGCAGGTATTAACTCAACTTTTTTTCGTTCGTTGGCAATTCGTTTACATACTTGAACGGCATTTTTTTCAGCAATAAAAAATTCCTTTCTTTCACCAGCTTTAAATTCCTTTCTAACTAGTTCCCATTCCAATAATCTTCTTAAATTCATATTGGCATTTCCCCTCGAAATATCTAGTTCATTCATTATATCTTCGGCAGAAATAGGTTGTTGAGTTAGCAATAAAAGTGCATGAATTTGTGCCATTGTACGGTTTATTCCCCACTTAGAACCCAGTAAACCCCAAGTTTGAATAAAATGTTGTTTTGCCTCGTTTAATTTCATAATGAACACAATTCAGTTTAGTTGCAAATAAGTTTTTTTAATAAGTTGAACACTTTATTTATAGAATTTTTTTTAAATTCATTTTTCTATATGCAGAAACAAATTTAATTGTACTCTTTTTTTAAAATCTGTGCAAATATTTTAATTGTTTTTTAATATTTGTTTAAACAAAAAAGTGGGTTCACTAAACAAATTACATTTTTTTACTCCTTTTACATTGAAATATTATTATGGAAACAACCAAAGAATTAAAGAAAAAAATTATATATCCAATAGGAGATGCTTTAAATAAATATTTAAGGCATTACGACAGATATTTGAATATTCCAGTAACCTACGCCGATTTAAAACACTACATTTCAGCAACGCCACTCATTGATAAAAATGGGAATGATACATTGTGGGAATCTGTGTTTTATTCGCCTTCCGATATGAGAGAACTTTTTCCTGCCCTAACTCAAATTTATGCACTTTTAAAAACTAAGGGCGATATGAGTGTTATGAATCATTTACGAGTAGATAGAATTGATTATTGCACCTTTGGAAATACCAATCCGTTTAGAATAAGAATTATTAATAACTTTAATGATAATTACGATTATTATTATATAAAAGTAGCTGATGCTTCAAGAGTTTATGGCTTAGAATTAGAACATATTTTATCGCCCAATAGAATTAATTATTTTGTACACCAAAAAACCTTAATAGAAGAACATATAGCGGGTATTCCTGGAGATGTATTTGCGAAACAATATTTAAAAACACCCAATATAAATGAAATACGTATTGCTAAAGAGTTTATTAAATTTAATGAACGCTGTTTGGTACGGCTTTTGGGTGATATGAGAGCATATAATTTTGTAATGGATGTAACACCCGATTTTGATGATGTTCAGTACAGAATTAGAGCTATTGATTTTGATCAACAATCATTTGAAGGAAAATTAAACATTTATCAGCCACACTATTTTAAAGACAATAGGGCTTTTGTAGAATTGGGAATGAAACATTTGAATAATAAAACCCTAATACAATACCAACAAGAAGAAAGAACCCTTATTGCTATGCGTGCCAAAGCGTCTCGTTATCAATTAGGTGATTTAATGGATTGTATGGTTGTAGATGAAATTTCGACAATAGAAAAAATAGAAAGATTACGCAGCGATTTATCAAAATATTACAAAGATACTTCCTTTAAAGCGTGTAAAAATATGGGGGAAATATTACAAAAATGCCTCGATAATATTAGGAAAGATTAAAGTTTTATGGTGCTTCTTAAATTTTCGTGGTAAATCTCGCTTTAATAAGTTTGTAACTTATTTGTTCGCCTTAAAATGCTGAAAGTTACAAACTTTCAGGAGCAATATATAATCAATTTCAAGTATTCCACGAAAATTTGGCAAGAGCCATATTTATTGCAAAAAATAAATAGAAGTATTTAAGAAAAATTGCTTTATTTCATCATCTGAAATTATGTTCAAAAATATAACATTAGAAAACTTTTTTAGCTTTGGAAAACCGACAACTTTGGCATTAAACACCAAGGTAAATGTACTTGTGGGTATAAACGGTAGTGGTAAGTCTAACTTTTTAAAAGCCATTTATTTACTTTCTGAAGCTATTGAGGACAAAGGTTTTAAAAACGTATTTTTAGGCAAGTGGGGAGGTTTTGTAAATGTGCCTCATTTTGGAGGAAATAAAGAAGAAATTTGCTTGACTTATGAATTTGATAAGCAAATTTTTAAACATAAATCTTTTGAAAAATACAATAACAATGTTCATTATGAAATAAAAATTAAAGCCATTGGAAACTCAATGTATTACCTTAATGAATTAATTACCGTTAAAAATAAAACTACAAATGAAATAGAAAAACTTCTGATTTCTGAAAATGATGAAATTAGTTTTTTAAACCAGAAAGAAAATTCCAGTGAAGTTTATGAGACTTTTCATACCAACGATAAAACAGAATTAGCATTACAAATAGTAGAAAATTTAGAAAAGCACCCAATTTTATTTGAGCTAAAAAAAATAATTGAAAGCCTAAAATTTTATGATAGATTTGATACATCAAGCAATAGTAAATTAAGGCAATATGCTTCTTTTAGCATTGAAAAAAGTCTGAATCAAAATGGCGATAATTTAATTACCTTACTCAATAACTTTGATTGTGAAGAAATTGAAGTATTTGATAAAATTGCAGAATATTTAGAAAAAATAAATCCACATTTTAGAGATTTTAAATTTAATTATTTTGGTAGTAAAATTTTACTTGCTTTGCGTGAAAAGTGTTTAAACAGAACCATTATTTTCGAGCAAATTTCAGATGGAACATTGCAATATTTACTATTGCTATCTATATTTTTAAATCCTGAAAGAGGTAGTGTGGTATGTATAGATACGCCCGAAATTGGGCTGCATCCCGATATGATACACGCCATAAGCGAATTGATAAGTTACGCCTCTGAAAATACCCAAATGATAATTACCACACATTCGCCAACTTTACTCAATATTTTTGAATTAAACAGTTTGCGTGTATTTGAAAAAGATGATAAAAACGAAACAATTATTAGCCATAAATCGGAAAATGATTTACCTGCAACAGCCAATAACCAAACACTAGGCGACCTTTGGGTTGGGGGCTTATTGGGTGGAAAAAGATGGTAAGTAATTCAATATATTAAGACTATTCAACTACCAAATCAACCCAAACCATTAAGTGGTCAGAACTTCCTTCGTCTTCAACCAAATAATATAATTCTTCTGTGCTTGAGGGCCAAAAAACACCACTTTCTAAAACCTCTAAATCAGCAGAAGGCAAAACATAATCTATGCGTAAACCAAAAAATGAAGTATCAAAAGCAGGATTTCCTTCGTGATTGGCTTGCTGGTTATGTTCAGCACCACCATTACTTTGTGGAATGTTTTCGCCAAAACAAACCGCTTGGTTTATATTTTCGTTATTCAATAATTGTAAAATAGGATTTTCGGCACTATCACCATCAACAGGATCGGCATTCAAATCGCCCATAATTACAAAAGAGTTATCAGAAGCTAAACCACCACTTTGTCCTGCATCGTCAATTAAATAATCGGCATCGTTAATATAATCAGCCAATAATTTTATTTCATCGTGGTTGCGTTTACCATTTCTATCTTCTGCACCATCAAAAACAGGTGGTGTTGGGTGTGCAAGTATGGTATGAACCGTTTTTCCGTTGGGCAATTGTACAGGAATATCAATATGATTTTTTGAAGAAATGCGAAAAACTGCTAATGCTTCTTCAGAATAATAGCTAGAACCATCGGCATTTTCAGGCAATAAAGCATTAGGAATATCTTTCCATAAAAATTGCTGAAAAGAACGTATGTTTTCTAAATCCAAAGGATATTTCGATAAAATAGCGAAGGCATATTGTCCTTCAAAATTACCAAAACCAAACGCATCATTGGGTAAACTTACCGAACCATTGCCATCAATATCTACTTCGGAAAGTAAACCCGTATTAGAAGGTACTTGATAAGCGTAATTATATACAATTGTATCGCCCGACTCTTCTAATTTATATTCCAAAAAGTTGGTTTTAAAATTTTCGAGGCTTTGACCGCTTGCATCGTAATCAAACTCCATAAGCGCCAATACATCAGGGCGAATTTCTTGAATTATACGGGCAACTCTAGCATATTTCACATTACCAAAATTAGCCGTTTGTGAAGCCACTTGCTCAGCCGTTTCGCCATACATAGAAACATTAAAACTGGCAAACCTTATTGTATCCTTTTGTATTTCTACTACCGAATCATCAGTTGAGTCATCAGTTGTTCCTTCGGTAGAATCATCAGCAAATTCATCTGTGGTTTCTGTATTTTCACTATTATTATCATCTTTTCCACAACTTGCACTTAAAAATACAATGCTAATTGCCAAAAAAATTAAGAACTTAAAGTATTTCATATTTCCAAAGCTAAAATTTTAAGTTTAATAAAACACTTACTTCCGTAAACTTTTTATTGAATAAACTAAATTACTTTTTCTTTGTCTTGCTTTATTATAAGTATTAATTTTGCAAACCTATCTTGAATAAGAAAGTAGTCATATTCACAGCACCTTCTGGAGCTGGAAAAACCACGTTGGTTCGTTATTTACTAAACGAATTAACAGAAAAACTAGCATTTTCTGTTTCGGCTACTACACGCCCCAAACGTTATTACGAAGAAGATGGTAAAGATTACTACTTTTTTGAACAAAGCTTTTTTGAAAATAAAATACAAGAAGGTGCATTTTTAGAATACGAAGAAGTTTACGAAGGAAGCTACTACGGTACTTTAAAAAGTGAGGTAAATCGTATTTGGGCAAATGGTAAAAGTGTAATTTTTGATGTTGATGTAAAAGGAGCAGTTAATATTAAAAAATATTATGGCGAAAAGGCTTTATCTGTTTTTGTGAAACCACCATCTTACGAAACTTTAGAACAACGCTTAATTGATAGAAATACCGAATCGGAAGAAAGTTTAAGAAAGCGTTTGGCTCGTGTGCAATTAGAAATGACCTACGAAAACGAATTTGATATTGCCGTAGTAAATGATGACTTAGAAGAAGCTAAGAAAAATGCTTTAAGTGTGGTTGAGGCATTTTTGACTAATGATTAATTTATTTTTCATTTACTTACCCTGAACTTTCCTAAAAATATACTTTCTTTGTTAAGTAATGACGTTTTCAGCCACCACACATAATATTAAAGTAACCGCTAAGGTAATTTACCAGCCAAAACATTCGCAACCAGCTTTGGGTGAATTTGTGTTTGCTTATACCATTACTATTGAGAATTTAAGCGATAAACACATTCAATTACTAAGTAGAAAATGGCATATTGTTGATTCGTATGGTTTAGAACGTTTTGTAGAAGGCGATGGTGTTGTAGGACGACAACCAAGTATCTTACCCAATGCTAAATATTCTTATATTTCTGGCTGTCATTTGAACGCACCAATGGGCAAGATGTTTGGAACATACACAATGAAACGCCTTGCCGATGACTCAACTTTTGAAGTTGAAATTCCTATTTTTTATATGCAAGCACCTGTTAAACTTAATTAATTTTTGAAATATTAAAACTTTGTGTAGTTCACAACCTTCAAAATTTAGGTAAAACACATTATCTTCGAATATTAGAAAGTAATGAAATGGTTCAGATACTAATTTGAGCCTAAAATCTGTATAAATGTCAGAAAAAAATTCAAACAAATATTTATCATTTGTGAAAAGTGAATTATCGGGGCAATTCGATGATTTACGTATTTCAAGTGCCGAAAAAGTAGCAGAAAAAAGTTCATCTACTTATGCAAGTATTGTTATTGCAGTTTGGACATTTTTAACCTGGATAAGTTTTATAGTTTGCGGACCACATATTTTGGCTTTTTTACACGTTTATCTTGGTTTCAAAGGCAACCCAATTCTTTTTGGCTATGCTACTGTTTTATTATTTCATCTTGTAGTGCTTATATTATTGGTTTTTTTCCGAAAATCGTTGCTACAAAAAAAAGTTTACAATAAAGTATTTGAGGGAATTATAAATATGGGGAATAAGTAGTATAAAGTCCAAAGTTTATTAGTCCAATATCCACAGAAATAACACACTTTGAAGATAAAGAATACGCTTTTGTGGTCTGTTGACTATTGACTATAACCCAAGTTGCGATGTATTTAGTAGGGACACCGATTTATCGTGTCCAATGATGCGATAACAGTGCGACTGCCGATGCCATCACTACAAAAATAATCATTCTTTAGGGTTGAAATTTTATACATCACAACTTGAAGCTTAACTATAAACAATTGAATAATCTCTCACATTAATTTATTATGTCAATTTAATTTCAAGACCTAACGTTCAAATCACAATTTATATCTATGTCAAACTCAATGTTATCTTCAGAAAATAGAGCCAAGTTAATGCGTATGAAAGCCAAACAGCAAAATAGAGCAAGACGCAATGAGCTACGCAAAGACATTTTAAACGATGTTTTAGGTTTATTTTCTAAAGGGAAAAGTAAAATAGAAAAAGAAGTAGAAACAGCCAACCTTATTCCACCCAACGTTCAAGAAGGCTTGAATGAACTAGAACAGGAAGGCAAAAAGGTAATTGAAGAAGTTAAAAAGTCAGGTTTAACAAAACGTCAAATTACAGGTTTAGCTATTGTAGGCACAGCCGTAATTGGTGCATTGGCTTTTGCTTTTTTCAGTAAGAAAAAATAGGCATTTATACATATTTTGTTGGTATAAATGACCAACGAAAGAATCACTTTTTAAGATTCATTGTTTCCTTGTACAAAAACTCAATTAGTTCTTGGCGGTCTGTATATTTACTCATTTGCTCATAAACAATTGGATTGCCAATTTCTGCTTTAACCGTTTCGCCTTTTTTATTAATAGCTTCGTGTAAAAGTAAACCATAACGCAAATTCATACTAAACTTGCTTACTATTTGAAATGCTTTACTGTTTTCGCCATAAAAAAATATAGGAACTACAGTACATTGTGTTTCGTGAATACGGGTACAAATAAACCTTCGCCAGGGCCATTCTTTAGCTTCACCACGCAACGAAAAACGCTTTTGCGTTGCTACGGCACCTGCTGGAAAAATAACCAAAGCCTCTCCGTTGTTCAGTCGTTGAGTAGTAAGTTCCTTAGTACGCAAATTGGTCTGCATTGCTTGTTCATTTCCTCTAAAATCAACAGGCAATAAATGCTTTTTCATAATAGGTTCGTGTGAAAGCACCTCGTGAACCAACAAAAAATAATCTTTACGCACTTGAGAAACCAAGTACAAAAAAACAGCTCCATCTACAATTCCATACGGATGATTTGCTACAAAAATTACAGGTCCAGAACGTGGAACTTTATTCAATTGTGCTTGGTCAAAATCTACTTTTATGTTTAGTTTTTCCAAAGCATTAAACCAAACATTGTAAGGCGTTGGATTACTTGCGTGCAATTCTTGGTAAAGTTGATTCAACTGCTTTTTACCCGATAAATTTTCAACCGTTCTAATAATTGCCTGCTTCACCTTGCTATCTTCTGCACGAGCATAGCTAAGATTATAACCATCGTAAGCCTTTTGGGTAGATTGCTTCTTTTTAGCCGATTTCATAGTCTGTAAAACTTAATTACAATTA
>JAHDDA010000083.1:7449-9368 GCA_020629595.1 Chitinophagales bacterium | reverse complement strand
CCTTCACCAAAATAGCCTGTAAAACTAGAGCTTGAACCAATACCAGTAAGTGGTTTTCCAAAATGGAAAGTATTTGAAGCATTCTTGACGCTATTTTGTATGAATTCGGTTTCTACTTCAGGTAAATTGCTTAAATCATTTTCAATGGTTTCAAAACGCAAACCGTTTCCTGTATTATCTGATACTAAAAAATAAGTACCTTCATCTTCAAAACAAGAAAAATACGGATTAGGTTGGTGCAGTGCTTCGGCATATAATTGCGTATCGAAATAGCCATCGTTGGGTTTCCCATAAAACTCAATATAATCGCCTGCTTGCATTTGCCCATTGGTAGAAACATAAATCGGGATTTCTTCGCCTCTAAAAAATAGCTTGAAATTATTGGCTGTTAAATCAATGCCCGCTTCAGCTAAAACATTGTACTCAATGCGGTGTAAACCCTCAAAATTTGTTTTGAATTTATAATAGGTTTTATCAAATCCAAGGTTTTCAAGCCAAGAATGAGCATTTTGAGCTTGTGCAATTGTAGCAAAAATAATGAAAGTGACTATTGTTGTAAGTAAATTTTTAAAAGACACAAGTAAGATTTTAATGAAATATAATAAAGAGTATCACGATTATTTAGTAGGGACGTATTGCAATACGTCCTTACACAAAAAAGGACAAATGAAATGTATCAAATCGTGATAAAATCTAATCAAATATACATTTTTTAGGCAACATTTATTCTCTTAAAATTATATTTAACAATTACTAATGAGTTCATAAATCTTTTTCCCAGCAACATCCCAATTGGCTGTTTTTTCTACGTGTTTTCGTCCATTTGCGCCCATTTGAAGGCGTAATTTTTCATTTTGAAGCAAATTAATACACGCTTTCGCTAATTCATTATGGTCTTGTTCGGGTACAATTAAGCCAGTTTTTCCATTAATAATAGCATCGGGAACGCCACCTGTTTGTGAGCCAATAACTGCTTTTTTACAAGCACTTGCTTCTAGATAAACTATGCCAAAACCTTCAATGTTTGGTTCAATATGTAGTGGAGGCATTACAAAAATATCGCACAAATTGTAGTAGTCATTCATTTCATTATCGGCTATTCTACCTAAAAATTGAACGTGATTTTCTAAGTTTAATGAAGTTGTTAATTGCTTTAATTGACTGGTAAATTCGCCACTTCCACCAATCAAATAATAGGCATTCGGAACAGCCTTTACAATGTTGGGCATTGCTTTCAATACCGTTTGAATACCTTTTCTTTCAACGTGTCGGCAAACGGTAAACAATACCTTTTTTTCGCTGAGTTGAAGTTTCTGTTTTAAGTCTGAAACATCTTTTTCGTAAAATAAATTGGGGTTTGTGCCATTGTTTACTACCTCAATTTTTTGTTCTGAAACGCCTAAATTTAATAATAAACCTTTGGTGTAATTGCTTACAGGAATAAAAAAATCGGTTTTTTGCAAGGCATTTAGCATCCAATTATGGTACTTTTTTCCTGCAAACAATACGTTTTTATATGGATTAAATGAAAATTCACGAGCGTGAGCCGCCACAATTATTCGTTTTATTTTTCCTTGTTTTTTTAGCTTTATTGAAGTAAATAAACTTTGCCATTGTGCGTGAAAAACCGTATCAATTTTATATTCTTTCAGTATTTTTTCTAAGCTAAAATACAAAGCATAACCAATTAAAGTATTGGAAGTATTTATACGAATTACATCGAAATTTAAAGTTTTATCAATTGCTTGTGCCTTAGGTTTTTTGGGGGCAATAATTACCAATTTCTCACAATGTTTGGCTAATTGTTGGGCTACTTCAAACGAGTAAGTTTGAATACCGCCTGTTTCGGGTGGGAAATCTTGTGTTATAAATGCCAGTCGCATTAGCTTTGAATTATGAATTATGAATTATGAATTATG
>JAHDDA010000083.1:5118-7349 GCA_020629595.1 Chitinophagales bacterium | reverse complement strand
TGAATTATGAATTATGAATTATGAATTATGGTTCAAATTCTCATTTTCTACTCCTTTATTATTGAATGAAAAAAGTGAAAAGAAAATTAAATTCATTACTTTGGTTAAAACGGTGCTTGTTAGTAAAATTCCAGCTATTTCAGCTTCACCAATTTCTACAAATTTAGAAACTTCTAAGCTGGCACTTATAAAAATTAAATCTCTATTGGGTAAAAGCGGAATACGAGATGAAATTATTTTAACCGATAAAAAAGTAAACCAAATTAAAATAGGAACAGCAGGTAAAACTATTATCCATTGTAAAATTTCAAGCGTGTAAACCCAGCAAATTCTAAGTTCGTGGATGCCAAACATTAACCAAGCCGTTTTTTTATCAACGGATAATATTTTATTTCTAAAACTGAAAAATAGAATTAATAAAACCGACATAAAACCACCTCCAATGAGTAAGTTTTTGGTTTCAAAAATGGTGTTTTCTAAACCTGAGTTATTGAACGAGAAAAAGAAAACAGATAATAATATTACGGCTGTTAATGTAGAAGCTAGAGCCGAAATAATAGTATTGTCTTTTACAACACCCAATATTTTTTTAGAAGATTCTTCTAAGTTTTTATTTGCCCAAAATAAAAAATAGGCTTCGCCAGAATAACCAATTACTTCTTGGTTTAGCACTTTTTTCTTGGTAAAAATTTTGAAACCTGACCAAAAATCGAATTTAAGCGAAAGTCGGTAAATAAATTGTTCGGTAATGGGTAAGGTAAAATATAAAACCACCAATAAAATATAAAAAAGTGGGTGAGTAGGTAAATTCTGCCAAAGTTTGCTAAACCCAATTTGACTTAATTGAAAGATTAAAAAAGCAATAATTCCAAAAACAAACAACAAACGAGTGTATTTTGCAATAGTTTTTCCACTTGGCGATTCGTAGAAGGTTTTAGCTTTTTGAAATAGCTTTTCTAAATTCAATTTTTATAATTGGATGAAATATGTGCAAAGTTCACTTTTTTTGTAAGTAATTATAGCAATATCTAAATAGAATTATGAGTAAAATTGATATAATAATGTTTGCAACACCAAATTTGCATACTTATACGCAATATGCCATTCCTGCTTGGGAAAAATATTGTGCTGTAAATGGCTATAATTTTACGCATTATTCAAAGCCTTTTTACGAAGATTTACATTTGGTTTGGTCTAAAATATGTTCGGTGAGAGAACATTTGTACAATACTAATTGCGAATACTTATTGATGGTTGATGCTGATACAATTCCAACTGGAATAGATGTGAAAATTGAGCAAGTTTTGCAAGAATTTATGGTAAATGATAAACAAGTTTTATTTCAAAAAGATGGCTCTAACCGATTGAAATATTTGTATTTTACACATAATTTTAAGTTAACTTTTGGTAGTAAACGCTGGGTTTTGCCCAATGCAGGGTTTATTTTAATTAAAAATTCCAAGCAATCTAAAGCCCTTTTTGATGAATGGTTGGCACGAGCTAAAACAAGCAAGTATGCCAATATAACACCTCGAAACCAAAATGTTTTGGTTTATGAAATGCTAAATCAAGCCAAATATGATAAGTTGGTGGGTTATGTAGAAACTTGGGTTGTCAATAAATTTAAGGGCAAACTTTGTCAGCATTTTTCAAGTAAAACACCCGAACAAATTGCTGAAGTTATGTTGCCTTTTTATAAAAAATTACTTGCCTAAAATCATATCTGCCGCTTTTTCAGCAATCATATAAACAGGTGCATTGGTGTTTCCAGTAACTATTGTAGGCATTATTGAAGCATCAACTACTCGCAAGTTTTCAATATCGTGTACTTTCAGTTTTTCATCTACAACTGCCATTGTATCGTTGCCCATTTTACAAGTTCCAACAGGATGATAAATAGTTTCAACGGTTTTTTTAATATGTTCAATTAATGCCTCATCGGTTGTTTTATCTTGCTGAGGTCCATAAGATTTAATGTACTTTTTAAATGGTGCTTGATCAAGTATGCGTTTTGCTAATTTTACGCCCATAAGCATTTGGTTCAAATCTTCTTTTTCACTAAAAAAATTGGGCTGTACTAAAGGAGCATCTTTAGGGTTATTTGAATGTAAACTTACAAAGCCTCTACTTTTAGGGTTTAGTAAACTTGGTAAAATGGTAAAACCATCGGTTGTTGGAACAGAATATAAATCGTGGAAATCGTAATTATAATCGGCACCAGCCCAAATAGG
>JAHDDA010000083.1:3136-5018 GCA_020629595.1 Chitinophagales bacterium | reverse complement strand
TTGATTTAAAGTTGCTTTTTCGCCAATACCCGAAAGCATTAATATTTGTGGCGATTGAAAAGAGCCAGCCGAAATGATTATTTCTTTATTGGCTTTTATTATTTGTTTTTTATTGCCTTTTATATATTCAACACCAACGGCTTTTTTTCCTTCAAAAATAATTTTGCTAACCAATGCTTTTGTTATGGCTTGTAAATTTGAACGTTTTAAAGCAGGTTTTAAAAATGCCGCCGCACTGCTCCAACGTCTTCCTTCTTTTATATTACATTGTGTAAGGCTTGCCCCAATTTGTGTTTTTCCGTTATAATCTTTATTGTGTGGAATACCAACAGCCTCACAAGATTGAATAAAAGCATCTACAAATGGGGTTTTGAATTTTTGAGGAAAACTAACATATAGTTCTCCGTTTGTGCCATGAAAACCATTGTCTAATTCATTAGCTTGTGCATTGTTTTCGGAACGAATAAAGTAGGGTAGCACCTCATTAAAACTCCAGCCTTTATTGCCTAATTCAGCCCATTTGTCGTAATCCTTTTTGTTGCCACGTACATAAGCCATTGCGTTTACCGAGCTACTACCACCAAGGGTTTTTCCTCTTGGTAAATACATTTTTCTATTGAGTATATTTTCTTGTGGTTCGGTGTGAAAATTCCAGTTATCTTTATTTTTGTGCAGTTTTGCATAAGCTCCAGGAATATGAATATTTATATTTGAATCTGGACCACCAGCTTCTAAAATCAACACTTTATTTTTAGCATCAGCAGAAAGTCTGTTGGCCAAAACACAACCTGCCGAACCTGCTCCTATAATTATGTAATCGTAGTTGTTCATAGGAATTTTACTTGAAAAATGCTTATAAAATTAGCTGTTTGTTTCCAAAATTTGCTCAAAAACTTCAACATATCCATTTGCCATTTTTTCCCAAGTATAATTTTCTATGGTAAATTTTTGAAAGGTTTTACTTTGCTGTTCCAATTTTTTAAAGTCTGAAAGTTGTTCATTTATGCAATTAATCCAAGCATTTTCGTCTTTACTTGGCAGTAAAATTCCGTTTTTATTATGCTGAATAGCTTGTGTAATTCCTTCAATGCCACTTGCCAAAACTGTTGTTCCCACAATGCTTGCTTCTAAAGCCACTAAGCCAAAACCTTCGGCATCGCCTTTTACTGAAATATTGGGCATAACAAATAAATGAGCAAGCGAAAGCAAGCTCATAACTTCAATAAATGGTAATTTACCTGTAATAAATACCTTGTTTTCAATCTTTTTTTCTTGTAAAATCTTATTAAGTGTATGACTTTCATCTACTGCTCCAAAAGCCAATTCAATTTCGTTGGTAAGTTTTGAAGGTAATATTTTTTTCCAAGTTTCTTGCTTTTTATTGGCATCTGGACCAGCTAAAACAAAAATGGTGTTCTCATCTAATTTTGGTACTACATTTTCTAAAAACCAAGTAAAGCCTTTGCGTTTGGTCATTCTTCCAAGGCTTATTAGTATTTTTTTATTGTCTAAGGTTTCTAAGTTAAAGTGCTGCTTTATTTTTTGTGTTGCTAAAGTTTTGTTTGTTTTCAAACTTGCCAATTCAGGATCAACACCATTGGCTACAACATATATTTTTGACGCATCAAAACCTTTTTGCTTTGTAAGATTTGCGGTTGATTGGCTTACGCAAATAAAAGCATCTAATTTTTTTAGTTTGGGGAGTATTTTATTCTGGTAAATTTTATTTGGAAAAACAACTTCTAAACCGTGTAAGGTTACAACAACTGGAATGTTTGTTTCTTTTTTCAACCAAACACTTAGCAAACCCATAGTTCCATCATTCAAATGAATAATATCAATTTTTGGGTTTTCATTAAGTATTTTTCTAACTCTTTTTTTT
>JAHDDA010000083.1:1267-3036 GCA_020629595.1 Chitinophagales bacterium | reverse complement strand
TCAGCAAAAGTAGTTATAAAAAATTATCTAATTAGCGTTATGCAACTGAATTAAGTCATTAAAATATTCGGTAGATAAATCGTTCCAATTTAAGGTTTGGGTGAAATTCAGTGCATTTTGAGTAATTTTTTCTTTTAAATGAGGCTCATTTTGAAGTCGTAAGATTGCATTGTAAAACTCATTAGCACTGTTAGGATTACAAAGTAGTGCTGTTTTTTCGTGTTGACTAAAAGAAACGTGTCCACCTTTGTTGGCTAAAATACAAGGAATACCCGATGCCATTGCCTCTGTAATTACGTTGCCAAAGGTTTCGGAAATTGATGGGAAAACAAAATAATCACAAGAAGCATAAGCGGTTGCCAATTTATCGTGTTTTCTTCCTCCTAAAAAATGAGCTTTAGGCATTTCTTTTTCCAATTTTTGTTTAGCTACACCATCTCCAATTATTATAAAATTGAATAAATCGCCTTTTTCAACACTTAATTTGTATAAATCAACTAAAAGTTTAAGATTTTTTTCCATTACCAAACGACTAACAAACAAAATATTGGGTTTATCATTTTGGGTTACTTCTTTAACCAAATCTATTTTTTTATTATTTGGCGAAAATTGTTCTTGGTCTAAACCTCTTGCCCAAATTTTCATATTCTCTCCCGAAAGATTACATCTTTCAATTAAATCTTGTTTGATACTGTCGGTTGGAACGTATAAAACATCAACTTTTTCATAGGCATTTCTTAGCATTTTAGCCACTAATTTTTCAGCTGGTTTTACAGCTATTGGCATAAAGCTAAGGTAATATTTTGTGTAAGAAATAAAATGTGTGTGGTAAATACTTACAATTGGAATATTGTTTGCCTTTCCATATTTGTTGGCAAAAGTGCTAAGTTGAGAAGGCGAAGCAAATTGAATAATATCGGGTTTAAATTCGTCTATTTTAGCTCTTAATTTCTTTTTAAATAGCTTAATAAAAGACATTTCATAACTTTCATTTCTAGGAACTTTTATTGTGGGAACTTTAAAAACTTCAAAGCCAATATCTTCTTTGGGAGGCATTCCACAAATAAATAAATATTCAAATTTATCTTTTGGAATACGGTCAATTAAATTGTACATAGTGCGTGTTGCACCATCAAAATTTCTGATTAGTAAATCAGAAAAAAAAGCAACTTTTATTTTTTTAGTTTTTTGCTGCATTAATCTAATTGAAGAAGAAACTAAGTTAATATCTACAAATTTACTTTTTAAGTTTGAAAGTACAAGAAGTTTTAAGAAAATAAGAAGTTAGAAAATTTACTTTTGATAGGAGATGCTAAATAGTTTTTTTAGGGAGTTATCGTTTCTGTAATTTCAAAACCCATTGAGGCGTGTAAACCTTCAAATAAAACTTTTTTAATTTTAGGAAACCATATTGATTCTCCTTTTTCCATATCAATAAAAATTCTTCGCAATTCAATTTCATTGCCATTGATTATAGCAGTTACTGCAAAATCATTATTTAATCTACTTTTTTGTAATTTTAATTTCAAATCATCGTAAGAAACAAATTGTAAGTCGAATTCTAAATCGCTAAGTTTTAATGATTTTAAACCATAAGCAAATTTTCTTTGAATGTAGTTTAATTCTTCACGAATACCGCCCTCACTATATTTTTTCCAATAAACATCAACTGGTTTTTTATTGTTTAATTCTCCGTTTTCATTGGTGTTTATATCATAAACTACTGTATTTCTACTTGTTGAACGCTGAATATAGAAAAGCTGTTCAGC
>JAHDDA010000083.1:0-1167 GCA_020629595.1 Chitinophagales bacterium | reverse complement strand
AGGTGTTGGTCGTCCTTTTTCATCTAAAACGGTAATGGCAGCTTCTCCAATTCCCATTGAAGTAAGCATTTCAGCCGTATCATAAAATTCTGAATCTGGATAGTTTTCGGCTGTTGACTTTATCATTTTTCTATCTTTAGCCGTAAAAGCACGAAGTGCGTGTTGTACCTTCATTCCCAATTGGCTTAAAATAGCATCTGGCACATCGCTAGGGTTTTGTGTAATGAAGTAAACACCAACGCCTTTTGAACGAATAAGGCGAACAATGGCTTCAATTTGCTCTAATAAAGCTTTTGAGGCATTGTTAAAAACTAAATGTGCTTCATCAATAAATAAGCAGAGTTTTGGTTGTTCGGCATCGCCTTGTTCTGGGAAATTTGCATAAATTTCTGCCAAAAGACTCAGCATAAATGTTGAAAATAGTTTTGGTCTGTCTTGAATATCGGTTAATCGAAGTATAGAAATTTGACCTTTTCCATCTATTACATTCATTAAATCTTCTGGTTCAAAAGATGGTTCACCAAAGAATTTATCTGCTCCTTGTTGTTCAATTTCAATTATTTTACGCTGAATTGTACCTACCGAAGCACTCGAAATTGAGCCATATTCTTCTTGAAATTCTTCTTTACCTTCATCGATAATATATTTCAATACTTCTTTAAAATCTTTAAGGTCTAAAAGTGCCAAACCTCTATCATCGCAGTATTTAAAAACAGTTGCTACAATGCCCGATTGTGTAGCGTTTAGTTCTAATATTTTTGAAAATAAAATTGGTCCAAATTCTAAAACTGTTGCACGTAATCTTGCTCCTTTTTCATCGGAAATAGTTAATAATTCTACTGGAAAAGGTTCTGCTTTATAAGGAAAACCAATTTTTTCGTGGCGTTCTTGAATTTTTGGATGGTCGTTTCCTGCAACGGCTAAACCAGATAAATCACCTTTTAAATCCATTAACATAACTGGAATACCTTGTTCCGACATTGCTTCGGCAATTACCTGAACAGTTTTTGTTTTTCCTGTTCCTGTTGCACCAGCAATTAAGCCATGTCTGTTCAACATTTTTAAAGGAACATTAATAAAAGCATCGGTAACTGCAGTATCTTCATTTAGCATTGCTCCACCTAATTGAAAATATTTTCCTTTACAAGCGTAGCCTTCGTTTATATG
>JAHDDA010000082.1:3669-9394 GCA_020629595.1 Chitinophagales bacterium | reverse complement strand
ACCAAATTTCTTCCCAATTGGTACAAATGTACTTCATCAGGTCCATCGGCATAACGCAAAGTACGGGCGTGTGCATAAAATTCTGCCAAAGGCAAATCTGAACTAACGCCCATTCCTCCATAAATTTGCATAGCTCTATCAATTACTTTTAGCGCCATTTGTGGTGCAACAATTTTAATCATAGCAATTAAATCTTTAGCAGCTTTATTGCCTTCTTTATCCATTTTATCGGCAGCCGACAAAGTTAGTAATCTTGCCTGTGCAATTTCGCATTGCGAGTAGGCAATTTCTTGTCGAATACTTGAATAATCTTTTAAGGTTTTTCCAAAAACTTGTCTTTCTGTTACTCTTTTACACATTAACTCTAAAGCCCTTTGTGCCATTCCAATCAAACGCATACAATGGTGTATTCTTCCCGGTCCTAATCGTCCTTGAGCTACTTCAAAACCTCTGCCTTCTCCTAAAATTAAATTTTCCTTCGGTACTCTCACATTATCCAATTCAATTTCTGCGTGCCCAAATGGCGATTCTTTATAACCAAAAACTGAAAGCGGTCGTTTAATCTTTAATCCTTTGGTATTCATTGGCACTAAAATCATACTTTGTTGTCGGTGTCTTTCAGCTTCAAAATCGGTTTTACCCATTATAATTCCAACTTTACAGCGTGGATGCATTGCTCCTGTTGTCCACCATTTTCTTCCATTTATCACATATTCATCTCCATCTAATTTTATTGAAGTAGAAATATTTGTTGCATCTGAAGAAGCCACATCTGGTTCGGTCATTAAAAAGGCAGATCTAATTTCACCATTCATTAAAGGTTTTAACCATTTTTCTTTTTGTTCCTGCGTTCCGTATTTGGCTAAAACTTCCATATTACCCGTATCAGGTGCTGAGCAGTTAAATATTTCAGAAGACCAAATTGCTCGTCCCATAATTTCGGCTAAAGGTGCGTATTCCAAATTACTTAAACCAGCACTTAAATCGCCAAAACTACTGGGTAAAAACAAATTCCACAATCCTTCATTTTTTGCTTTTTGCTTTAGTGATTTCAAGCCTTCCCATTCTTTCCATAAATTATCTGGATTTCTGTAAAAAGCCTCAATCTTATGTTCATTTGGATATATATTTTCATCAAAAAAAGCTCTTAATTTGTGAAGGTAACTTTTAGTTTTTTCGGAATAATCAAAATTCATAATAAATAAGTTGTAGCTTTAAAGTTAGAAATAATTATTTATTGAAATGGAAAGTTTAAAAAATAAGTTTGATTTAAATGGAAAAGTGGCAATAGTTACTGGCTCTTCAAAAGGCATTGGTAAAAGCATAGCAACAGGCTTAGCTGAGTATGGTGCGAAAGTAGTAGTTAGCAGTAGAAAACAACATGCGGTAGATGAAGTTGCAGAAGAACTTAGGCAAAAAGGTTATGATGTAAGTGCTATTGCTTGCCACGTGGGTGAAGAACCACAACTACAAAATTTGGTTGAAAAAACAGTTGAACTTTACGGAGGTATTGATATTTTAGTAAATAATGCCGCAACAAACCCTGTATTTGGTTCACTTTCTGAAATGGGAAGCGAAGTTTTTGATAAAATAATGAATGTAAATGTAAAGGCTTGTATGCTTTTATCGAATTTATGTTACCCAATAATGAAAAAACGTGGTGGAGGTTCGGTAATAAATATTGCTTCTGTTGAAAGTGAAAAACCGAGCTTAGGACTAAGTATTTATAGTGTTAGCAAGGCTGCATTGGTTATGCTTACAAAAGCTCAAGCTAAAGAATGGGGAGCAAATAAAATTCGTTCAAATGCACTTTGTCCTGGTTTAATCCAAACTAAATTTAGTTCAGCTCTTTGGATGAATCAACAATTATTAGATCAAGTGGAGGCACACTTACCTTCAGGCAGAATGGCACAAGCTGAAGAAATGGCGGGCTTAGCTTTGTTTCTAGCTTCAGATGCTTCTAGTTATTGTACAGGAAGTATTTTTAACGCAGATGGTGGGCATTTGATTGCTTAATTCAGTTTGAGAATTTACAAATCTAAAAAACACGATTTAATGAAAAATAAAGTATTTACTATAATTTTATTCCTATTTGTATTCATAAATGTTAGTTACGCACAAGATTATAAATCTGAAATAACAAAGAGCCAAACAGAATATTTGGCTTTACTTTCTAATCAAGAAATGGAAAAAGCTATTGAGTTTATTTATCCAAAACTGTTTGAGTTTTTCCCTAAAGATTTTATGCTTCAAGTAATGGAACAGCAATTAGCTGACACTACACAAACAATGACTTATTCAAACAATAAGATTGTAAAAATTTCTAAATTGATAAAATATAAAAATGCTGAATATGCTAAAGTGAAATATACATTTACGCTTACAATGCAACAACACAATTTTGAGGATGAAGATGGTGAATTAAGTGATTTAATGATTTCAATGTTTGAAGGAATGTATGGTGAAAACAATGTGAAATTTGATAAAGAAACAAGCACTTTTATCATTAATTCAATAAGTAACTTATATGCGGTAAGGGATGAAAACTTTGTTGACAAATGGACTTTTTTAGAAGATAATCAGAAAATGCAAGAATTGTTAAAGGAGCTTATTCCACAAAAAGTTATGAAAAAATTTAAAAAGTTTTAAACTGTTTTACTATCGTTCTTTTCAAACCTTTATATGAAATTTAAATTACTTTTTGCTTATTTCTTTTTAATACTTTTAGTTGCTTGTAATAAACCAAAACCTCCACAGTTTGTAGATATTCATAATATTGAAGTGTTGAAGTTGAGTACAAAAAAAGCAATTCTTTCTGCTGAAGCAACTATTCATAATCCTAATGCCATAGGAGCAACAATTACAAACTCAGATTTACATATTGAGTTAATGGATAAATACCACGCAAATGTGAAGCAACTGGCAAAAACACATATTCCTGCAAATGAATCTTTTAATGTTCCATTTGAATTTGAGTTTAATCCAAGAGAAGTTTTAAATAAAGATATTTTTAATTCCGCTTTAAATTTATTGGTCAATAAAAAGATGTTAACTCATTTTAAAGGTACAATTACTGTCGATTTAGCTGGTTTTGATGTGAATATTCCATTAGATATAAAAAAAGAAATACCTTTAAAGAAGTTGAAACGAAAGAAAAAGTAATTTGCCAACGTTGTAGTTTTCCGATGTAATAATATTAAAATCTATTCAAATGAAAAAAAGCAATATCAAATCTATAGACATTCCTAATAAATGTACAAAACACAATTTTGAGTTTACAAAAGTACAAGATGGAAACCATTGTGCTAATTGTGAAAAATTAGTCGTTGATTTCTCTAATTTTACTACCCAAGAAATTATTGATTATTTTGAAAAGAAAAAAGAAGGTGAGTTTTTGTGTGGTAGTTTTAATTCAAAGCAATTAGCAGATGTAAATGCACATTTGTTACCTCAACAGAATAATCGAAAACACTTTCTTGCAATTTTATTTACCTCTTTTTTGACTTTATCTTCTTGTCATTCATTTAAAGAATATTTACAACAAGACTATTCTCCAACTGACAGATATTATAGGTTTGGAAGTGAAAAATTTAATAAAAATACAGAATCTAATGAAAGTGAAAGACCAAAATATCATTCATTTGAAATTATTGATAATCTAAACGCAGAAGAATCAAATTATATTAAAGGTAAAGTAATTGATTTTAATTTTGGAGACGAATTACCATTTGTAAATGTATATTTAAGCAATTCTAAAATTAAAACAAAAACTGATTTTGATGGAAACTTTAAAATTGAATACGATAATCAATCTAAATTCCTAGTCATTGAATACTGGGGATACAATACATATAAGATTCAAATTGATGCTCTTATTGGAAAAGAAATTAATGTTAAACTTATTGAAAATGCAAAACTGTTAGATGATGTAATTATAATAGGTCAAGTAATACATCAGAAAAAACGAAACTTCAAAAGCTATATAAATGATTTTAAGAATATTTTTAAAGTCTAATTTTCAACAAAAATGACTGAGTTTGAAAAAACATATTGCCACAGTGCTGTTGAATTAGGAGAGCCACATTTAAGTTATCACAACACTATTTACGGTTTTCCAGCAAAAGATGATAATGAGCTTTTTCAGCGTTTAATGTTAGAAGTAAATCAAGCGGGCTTATCGTGGTCAACAATTTTAAAAAAGAAACAAGGTTTACTTTTAGCTTACAATAATTTTGATATTGAAATAGTGGCAAATTATACCGAAAAAGATAGAGAACGCTTACTTTCTGATGCAAGAATTATTAGAAATAAACTAAAAGTAAATGCTGCCATTTACAACGCTAATAGCATTTTATCCATACAGAAAGAACACACATCTTTTATGAATTGGCTAAAGATTAATTCACCAAAACAAATTGAAGATTGGGTAAAATTGTTTAAGAAAAAATTTAAGTTTACTGGTGGAGAAATTACCAAAGAATTTTTAATGGGAACTGGCTTTTTTGCTGGAGCTCATCATCCCAATTGCTCAATTTATGATAAAGTTTTAGCACAAAAGCCTTATTGGGTTGAAATTGAGAAATGAAAAAACCGTAGCATTAAATACTACGGTTTTACAAACATTATGATTTTAAATGCTTCTAACAAAACTGATTGAAAGCACCTATTAAGTTATCGGCAATCATTTGTGCTGGACGACCTTCGATATGTAAACGTTCTACAAAGTGAACCAAACGTCCATCTTTAAACAATGCCATACAAGGCGAAGATGGAGGATAAGGTGCAAAAAACTCTCGAGCTTTATTTACGGCTTCTTTGTCAACACCTGCAAAAACGGTTACTGTTTTGTCTGGTGATTTTTCATTTTGAATTGCCAATTTTGCTGCTGGGCGTGCATTGGCTGCCGCACAACCACAAACCGAATTTACAACAATCAATACTGTTCCTTCTTTTGCCGAAAGTACTTCTTCCACTTGTTCTGGACTTGTTAATCCTTCAAAACCAAAATCGGTTAAATCTGCCGCCATTGGGGCTGTTAATTCTGCTGGATACATATTTTATAATTATGAATTATTAATGAATTACGAATTGTTTTGCTTCATAACTCAATCTAAATTTTATTTTATACAATTTACTTTTTAAAGTTCGCAAACCTTTTTTCTTTAAGAGGTTTATAAAGTTCGAGTTGCAAACTCTCACAAGCAATATTTTATAACAAACAATAGAGCAAATTGTATTAGTTATTAAAAGTTTCTAAATCTATTTTAGTTGATATTAATTGTTTAAACTCATCGCCCGAGCCTAATAAATCATTCAGGCTTACATCGGCTAATACATTATCTACCGAATGTTGTACAACCGTCCATAATGAACGCAAAGAACAATCGGTTGAATCGGTGCAAAGTTTACCTAAAACTTCAAGCTTTACTTCTTCTGACTCATCAAACAAACGTCCTCCTAAATCTGATAAAACATTGGCTACGTAAATTTCATTTGCAGGTCGGGCTAAAAAGTAGCCTCCGTTTTGTCCTCTTTCGCTTTCTACATAACCTGTTAAACGCAATTCTCTTAACGTTTTTGCTACATTATGGTTGCTTATGCCTTCAACATTACTTATTTCGTTTATAGACAAACCACTTTCGTTAGCATTGCGAGCAATACTCAACAAAATTCGTAGTCCATATCCTTCAAGTGTACTTATTTTCATTTTCTTAGATTTTGAGAA
>JAHDDA010000082.1:1752-3569 GCA_020629595.1 Chitinophagales bacterium | reverse complement strand
AGATTTTGAGAACTCATTGGTTCTCATATTCTAAACATCTCACTTTCTCATTGTCTATTTTTAAAACATATCTAATTCTACTTTTGCCAAATCCGACATCATATCTTTATTCCACGGTGGGTCGAAAGTCATTTCAACACTTACCTCTCCTACTCCTTCAATTTGTTCAATTGAAACCTTAACCTCAATTGGAAGCGTATCGGCAACTGGGCAATTGGGTGCTGTTACCGTCATTGTTACGTGAACATTATTTAAAGGTGGGAATATTTCAATGTCATAAATCAAGCCTAAATCCCAAATATTAACAGGAATTTCAGGATCATAAACCTCCTGAATTTGCTCAATTACTAACTGTTTTATTTCTTCTGGCTGAAACATTATTTATTCAATTCTAATTGTTGCTGAAAAATTAAAGCATATTGCTTCATCATTTTAATCATAGAAGTTAGCCCATTTGAACGCTGCGAACTTAGGTGTGAACGTAAATCAACTGCTTCAATAAGGCTTAAATCATTGTTTAAAATGGTTTCTGGTGTTTGCCCCGAAAACAGACGTATTAAAATGGCAATAATACCTTTTGTAATTACGGTATTTGAATCTGCAAAATACTCAACTTTACCATCATTCAAGTTTGCCGTAAGCCATACTTTCGATTGACAACCTTTTACTAAATTTGCTTCAACTTTATGCTCTTCGGCTAAAACTGGTAAGTTCTTACCCAATTCGATAATGTACTCGTATCTGTCCATTTGGTCATCAAACAAACCAAATTCATCCGTTATTTCTTGTGCTATGTTTTGAATATTAGTCAAACTTAATTCTGTTTATCTTCTTTCTTAAATTCGTTGATTATGTGCTGGAAAATGCCTAAGATTTTCTCGATTTCATCAATAAAAAAAGTTTTAGAATGAAGTAGAATACTATTCTCAGATAATTTAATAAATTGCCATTCCTTAGCCGATGTTACACAGCCATAAACAGTATTCGATTGATTCTTCATTTCTTTATTAAACAAATCTGCTCCAATCATTTGTGCAGCACATTGTGCTATTCCGTTGTTAATATCACCTCTTTTAGCTTCTACTATCTGAAAAATTGGATAAGAAACATCAAGGCTATTCGTGTTTTTAGATAAAATAAAATCACATTCACCAATTAAGCCTTTTTCTTTATCAATATTTAATTGCTCTCCAGAATGAATAATAACGTCAAAATTATTTCGCTGAATTATCTCATATAAAACAGGTGCAATAATTGATTCCGACTTTGCTTTTTCAGAAATAAGTGGTAATTTTTCTGCAAATAACAATCGCTTATTCAATTCTTCTGAAGGCTGTATATCTTCAACAGAAGAAAACAAATTTACTTTCTGGTTTGATATACCAAATTCAGTTCTTAGTTTCTTTAATGTAAAATCACTATAAGCCATAATAAAATATTTACATCAACATATTTTTAGCACGTTTCACGCCCTCAACCAAACGGTCAATTTCCTCTTTTGTATTGTAAAAACTAAACGAAGCTCGTGCTGTTCCTTCAATTTTAAAGATATTCATTAATGGCTGACAACAATGGTGTCCTGTACGAACGGCTATACCCATTTTATCCAAAATTACCCCCAAATCATACGGATGAATGCCTTCTATTATAAATGATATAACACTTGCTTTCTTGTCAGAAGTTCCAATTATTCGCAATCCTTCAATTTCCGATAATTTTTCTGTTCCGTAGTTTAAAAGCTCTTGTTCGTGTTTGGCAATATTATCCCAACCAACCGATTCTAAGTATTTTAAGGCTTCTGCTAAAACAATTCCACC